>JACMLC010000669.1 GCA_014379795.1 Pyrinomonadaceae bacterium | reverse complement strand
TGCAGAGGTTGCGGCAGAAATAATAAAATATCACGCTGGGGGGGCGGGTGACGCTAATAAAGCAATTAAGCTTTTCTTTGCGTCACCAGCCCCACCAGCGAGAAACTAGTTTTTCTTTTCAATCTGAGCCACTACCGGGAAAACTTACTCATTGACAATACCCTCATCTCTAATTATCGTGTCAGGCGTTATACTTATCTCCTGAGCGACTGATGCTATTCACGCCTTCTCAGCCAAGGCTGAAACATGATTTTCTCGCGCCCCTATCTCTACTTGATTGTCACTTGGATTTTTCTAGCTACGGATTGATGTCAGCCTCCAAGGGGGAACGGCACACAGGAGAGGTTTTTGAAAGCCGGAAAGAACCTCACCTTCGGAAACACATTGGCCGAGTCTTGCCTCAAAAAAGGAGAAAACTATGCCAGGTAAAGCCAAAAGAACCAAAGTGCGCGCGGGGCTTAAATCTCCATTAGAGTCCATGTATGGCGCGCAGAGTCTCACAGCGAGCAAGATTATCAGCGCACAAACAAAGAGTAGTAAGCAGTGGGAGCGTGAGTTTCGCGAGCAAGAGGCGCGCGAGCGAGAAATCGCAAAGCAATACGCGCCTTTAAACGCGGCGTTGCGCGACACCTTGGGCAAGGACGAGCGTGTTGCCGAAACTGTGCGCGGGTTGCGCTCTCTGGCTAAGCGGCACAGTGGAGAGAAACTGCCTGAACCGAAAGTGGAGCCGGTGGAGCCGCGCGAGTTTCTCGGCTCGATTGGAGCCACAGTTGTGCCTCCGTTTCCCGCCCAATACCCCTGGAAGGCAACTAAAGGGGATCCGTATGTTTATACGTTGCCCAACGGCGCGGCGGGGACTTTACAATTCAATTTGGGGAGCAATCCTGACTACTACAGCAGTGCCAGCGCCTTTGTCGAGATAGGTTTCCACTTGCGCCCAGTCACAAATGGCACTCTGAAGCTCACGTCAGGGCCGAGCTTCAACTACTCTTGGTCAACCTATTGCGCGTTTGCCCCGGCACACTCTGATGGCTGGATAGGGCTGCGCGTTGACCGCTACAATCTCACGAGCGGCGCACTTGAGGGAACACCGATTGCACAAAAAAACTATCTCTGGAATCACGATTATTACTGGTATGGAGCGGTGGACAGTGGCTCAAATTCTAACTACCGCTTAGCAGCGCAACTCACTGTGGACACAAATCATATATACGGGATTTGGGTCTGGTGCGGTGGGAGAATTGCCGCCGAAGGCTACCATACAGTCTATACTAGCTCGGCTAATAGCACGATGAAGGTTGCCGTCCCTTTCATCACTTGGGAGCTTGTGTAGAGTTAAACAGCCGGAACAGCTTCTATCGGAAAAGCAGGAGCGGCGAGGCAAAAGCATTTATCTTTCGCTTCGCCGCTCGTGTGTTTAGCTTGCCACAGTCTCTTCGACCACGGCCTCTTCACCCGAAGCGTCAATCAATGATGCGCTGGTGACTTTGTCATCGTTGTCTGTCTTAATCAGGCGAACCCCTTGTGCGCTGCGCCCGGTCTTGCGAATGTCTCCGGCTTCGAGGCGGATCAGCTTGCCCTGCTGCGTGATGATCATAATTTCGGATTCATCATCAACCGGGAAGACCGCGACGACTTTGCCTGTTTTTTCGGTCGCCTTCATGTTGATAACGCCCTTGCCGCCGCGCGACTGAAAGCGATAATCCGTAATCTTCGTCTGCTTGCCGTAGCCCTGCTCCGAGACCGAAAGCATTCTCTCAGAATCTTCGGCAGAGACGGCGCAGAGGCTGACGACGTAATCATCCTTGCGCAGATTGATGCCGCGCACGCCGCGCGTCGCGCGTCCCATCGGGCGCGCATCTTTTTCGTCAAAGCGAATCGCTAAGCCGTTGTGCGTCGCAATGAAGATGCGCTTCGTTCCGTCCGTCAAAACCACATCGAGCAACTCGTCACCATCATCTATGTTGATGGCGTTGATGCCGTTCGTGCGTATGTTCTGGAAATCCGAGAGAGCGGTTTTCTTGATGACGCCCTGCCGCGTGACCATCATGACATAGCGGCCTTCGGAAAACTCACGCACCGGAACAACCCCTGCCAGCCTGCGGGTTGACGGAATGCTGATGAGATTGACCAGAGCCTTGCCGCGCGCGGCGGTCGGAGCATCCGGCAGCTCGTGAACCTTCAGCTTGAAGACTTGCCCGTTATCCGTGAACACCATGATGTAAGCATGCGTCGAAGCGATAAAGAGATGCTCTACATAATCGTTGTTCTTGCCGGTTGACGCGCCGAAACGCCCCTTGCCGCCGCGCCCCTGACGCGTGTAGGCGGTGACGGGCGTGCGTTTGATATAGCCGCTGTTGGTGATCGTGATGGCTACGTCCTCATTCACGATCAAGTCTTCGATGGAAAACTCAACGCCCTCGTCAATCACCTCTGTCCGGCGCTTGTCGCCGAAAACTTTCTTGACTTCTTCCAGTTCCTCGACGATGACGTTGCGCAGCACCGTCTCGTTATCGAGAATGTTTTCCAGCTCCGCCATGAGCTTGATGACGCCCTCGTACTCGTCCAGGATTTTTTGCCGCTCAAGCGCGGAGAGACGGCGCAGTTGCAGGTCAAGAATGGCCTGCGCCTGCAATTCCGAGAATTCCAGCCGCTTGATAACTTTTTGCAGCTTGGTCAAAAAGCCCGCGAGCGTCAGGTCTGCCGGGACGCCTTTCCAATTCTTGACATCGCCCATCGTCTTCATCTCGCCCGTCAGCCACCAGCGCGCTTCGTCAACCGAACGCGCATTGCGGATCAGCGGGATGATGTAATCGAGCGCGTCAATCGCCTTGTTCAATCCTTCAAGAATATGCGCTCTGGCTCTGGCTTTGCGCAGGTCATATTCGGTGCGACGGCGCACGACCTCGCGGCGAAAGTCCACAAAGGCTTCGAGCATCTCCTTGAGATTCAGGACGCGCGGCTGGCCGTTGACAATCGCCAGATTGATGATGCCGAAAGAGGATTGCATCGGCGTCATCTTGTAGAGCTTGTTCAAGACGACCTGCGGCACTGCGTCGCGCTTTAATTCGACGACGATACGCATTCCGTTCCGATCGGATTCGTCCCGCAGGTCAGCGATGCCGTCCAGCTTCTTCTCATTGACCAACTCCGCGATGCGCTCTATGAGACGCGCTTTGTTCACCTGAAAAGGAATCTCTGTGATGATGATGGCGTCGCGCTCTGTCGTGCCGCGCCCAATGCGGTCAATGCCCGCGCGTGCGCGCAGTTGCAGGATGCCGCGACCTTCGAGATAGGCTTTCTTAATCTCTGAGCGACCGTAGATAAAGCCGCCGGTCGGAAAGTCCGGAGCCGTGACGATCTTCATCAAAGCTTCAATCTTAATACTCGGATTACGCAGGAGCGCGACGGTCGCGTCAACTATCTCCGTCAGGTTGTGCGGCGGAATCTTGGTCGCCATCCCGACGGCGATTCCGTCCGAGCCGTTAATCAAGAGATTCGGCACGCGCGTCGGCATGACAGACGGCTCGCTCAAAGACTCGTCATAGTTGGGCCTGAAGTCAACCGTCTCTTTTTCAATGTCGGCGAGCATCTCGCTGGCAAGGCGCGCCATACGCACCTCGGTGTAGCGCATTGCGGCTGCCGCGTCGCCATCAACCGAGTTGTGAACGAACACACCATCGGCGAGCAGAAAGTTGTGATGAAC
This sequence comes from Pyrinomonadaceae bacterium, assembly GCA_014379795.1. GTDB lineage: Bacteria > Acidobacteriota > Blastocatellia > Pyrinomonadales > Pyrinomonadaceae > JACMLC01. The sequence goes on along the minus strand of JACMLC010000669.1, from coordinate 1,688 downwards.
ATCAACTGTGATGTCATACACGTCCGCGTGATCATGCAAAAACTGCTTTGCTACGATGCGATGATTGTAATGCTGCGAGACTTCTTGTAACTCTGCGAAATCTTTGAAGTATTTTAGAGCCGTGTTAAGGCGAGGAATCCAGTTGGCATTTCGCTGTGCTTCATAAAATTCCGGGGTCAAACTCTCACGTCCATACTTCGCCAGCAGGCTCGAACCATAGCGAGCAATTCGCTGGCGGATTACTCGCCGTTTGTATTCCGGGTCTGCCCACCTTTCAGTTAATGCTTCAGCAGCATGAGCGGCAAGCGTGCTCATCATTTGTGGGTTGGCCTGTTGTCTTTGCGCGTTACTGCGCCGCACGCCTGCGCGTTGAGCATCGCGGAAACTTTCGTCTTTCCGTTGTTGGGCGATTTTCTTGCGATGTTGTTCGCGGGTCGCTGGCTTTTGCCAGAGCGTCTGCGCCATTTGCGAAAAATGGTCATCCGCATATTTCGCACGATATTCAGGAGTCTGCCAAAGTTGGCGAGAAGAAGCGCTGATCTTCGCGCGCACTTCATCGGAAGCAAGAGCATGAGAAATAGCTTCGATAATCTCGGCGCGCTTTACTTCATCTTTCCACATCGCTTGGCTCTTCTCAGAGATGATTTGAGCGACGCGCGCCTTTTCATCGGGCGTCAACTGTCTCTTTTCGATGCCGGAAAGAGCGGCGCTCATCTTGGCTCGGTAGTCGCTGTCGTTCCACAGGGTTTTCATTCGTGCGGAAATCTCGGCGCGCTTTTCGGGATTGTTTTGATATATCTGCCGCAGCGTCGCCCCTGTGCGTTGTCCGTTCTCTCGTCGAAACGTCTCATCCTGGTTTTGTGTGATGAATCTTTGCCTGCGCTCTTCCAGAACCTCAGGATGATTACTGTAATATCGTTGCACTCCTTCACGTTGCGCTGCACGAAAGTTGTCGTCTTCCCACAACTCTGCGATATGTTCGGCATGAAGATGCAAGTGTTCAAGAAACGCCATGCGTTCGATGTTCGTCGGGCGATTATCCCAGCGATTGAAATTTTTGTGGTGGCGAACAAATGCGCCTTCAAATTTTTGAGCCAACCCTTTTTGCTCATTAAACCGGTCTGCAAGATGGTGAACAAATTCATGTTTGCCGGTTGCAGGCTGAAGCACGCGCAAATAATCATTCATGCCTTCTTTAACCGGAACGGCATCGAAGTAGCCGGGCATCAAGCTATCTTCTTCTGTCAAATCTTCGGCTGCCTTGTACGTGCCGTCGTGCAACATGAAGCGATGATCGGGCGTGCAGCGAATACGCGCGCCGCTATCAAGCGTCAACTCGATGAGTTGAGCCTTCTGTCGAGTGACGCGCGCGTGCCGTCCTTCACCGACCACAATCCGTCCATCTCTATCTACCGAGTAAACGTAAAAAACTTCGTCGGGGCTTAGTTCGGCGAGTTCCGCAAACGATTTTTCTGTGCCATTCAAAAGCTTGATCTTTGTCTCGCCGGTAAAGCATCCAAAGTTGCCCTGCCCGTCCACGAGCGGATACCGCATCGAAAAATCCTGCGCCAAACGGACGATTGTGTCGTACACTGCCGTGTCGCCGTGCGGGTGATATTTACCGATCACGTCGCCAACCACGCGCGCGCTCTTCTTGTAAGTTTTGTTATATTGATTTCCCAGCTCAT
>JACMLC010000668.1 GCA_014379795.1 Pyrinomonadaceae bacterium | reverse complement strand
GTCGCCGGAAAGAGCAACCCAGCGAAACGGCCCTTTGCCTTCGCAGAAAAGCGGGCGTATGTATTCAGGCACAAAACCGGGAATGTTAAAAGCATCTGCGCATCCGGCATCAAAAGCGAACTTGCGTATGTTGTTGCCGTAATCGAAAGCGACTGCGCCGGATTTTTGAAGCGCAAGCATCGCCTCGACATGCCGCGCCATGCTTTCGGTTGAGCGCGCGATGTACTCTTGCGGGTTGTTGCGTCTTAACTCATCGGCCTCTTCCAAACTCAAACGCGCCGGAACATAACCGTTGAGAGGATCGTGCGCGCTCGTCTGGTCTGTGACAACATCAATTTCAAGCCCGCGCCTGACAAGCTCCGGCAAAACCTCTGCGCAGTTGCCCACAAGCCCGACCGAGAGGGCGCGCTTCTGCTCGCGCGCGTCTTCGCAAATATCCAGAGCTTCATCCAAACTGAGCGCGAGGCGGTCACAGTAGCCCGTCTGCACGCGCCGCTCGATGCGCGTTAGGTCAACATCTATGCCGAGAAACACCGCGCCCGCCATCGTCGCCGCCAAAGGCTGCGCGCCGCCCATCCCGCCCATCCCGCCTGAGACGATAAGTCGCCCCGCGAGCGTGCCGCCGAAATGTTTGTCGGCCATCGCGGCAAACGTCTCGAACGTGCCCTGAATGATTCCCTGTGTGCCGATGTAAATCCAGCTTCCGGCGGTCATCTGCCCGTACATCGTCAAACCTTTGCGCTCAAGCTCGTGGAACTGCTCCCAGTTCGCCCACGCGCCGACAAGGTTCGAGTTGGCAATCAAGACGCGCGGCGCATACTCGTGCGTGCGAAAGACCGCGACGGGCTTGCCGGATTGAACCAGCAGCGTTTCATCATTCTCAAGGTGATGCAGCTCGCGCACGATGGCGTCGAAAGAATTCCAGTTGCGCGCCGCTTTTCCCGTGCCGCCGTAGACGACCAAATCCTGTGGGCGTTCCGCGACATCAGGATCGAGATTGTTCATCAGGCAGCGCAAGGCGGCCTCCTGATGCCAGCCCTTACAGTTAAGCTGCGCGCCGCGCGGCGCACGTATGATTCTTGAACTCATAAGATGATTTTAGATTTGCGATTTCCGATTTGCGATTGGATAAGGACAGAAAGCTTAATCAAATAAAATCTTTAGTCTGCTTCCAATCGCAAATCGGAAATCGCAAATCTAAAATTCCTTCACTCGCTGGCAGAGCTTCCCCACAAGCGGCTCAGCCAGCCGCTGCCGTCCTTCTTCGTCAGGGCTTCGAGTTCTCCGGCATCGAGCCACGCGCCGCCGCACTTGTCGCAGATATCAATCTGGACTCCCTCAAAAGCCACCTCGACCAGCTTGCCGTCGCATTTGGGACAGTGATGAGCCGCCGCCGCCGCATCGCCAGCCTCTTTTTCGGCATCCATGCGCGCGCGCAGCTTTTCAATCACCTCGCGCTCCTTGCGCCGGAAATAATCCTCTTCAAGCGCCTTCTTTCGATCATCCAATGGATTCGACATAATTCTCCCTCAACATATTATTTGTGGTTTTGAACCTGAGTAATTTAATAACAGAAAACGGAAAAAATCGCTAAGCCCGAGCGCAGCAATTTTTGCTCGCGCGGGCGCACAGCTCGATTTCTTTAAGGGCTTCTGAAGGCGTGCCGGAGGGGCAAATGCTATTTGTCTTTTCAGGACTTGCGAGTGGTGGATGTGCAGGGACATACTTTCTTGCTGTAACTTCCGGTCAGGTCAATTACGCAACAGAGGCTGCCGTTTAATTCGATCACGCCCTGATATACCATCTGCTTGCCCGAATAAACTTCGAGCATGTAAGACTTCTCCGATAGTCCCGTGAATTTGAAATTTCCGAGACTGTCTGTGTCGGTCAGGATGATCGGCTTCTTGCTTGTTTTGGGAGGATACAGTTTGAGGCTAAATCGCTGGATAGAGCCTTTGACGCTTTTGGTCTTGATCTGGCCGGAGAGGGTGTTGCCGCTTTGCATGCTCGCACGGGATGGAGCAAGCGCGGTCAGCAAAAACAGGATGCAGATAGAAATGAGCGTCAATTTTCCGGCTTTCATTGTTGTGCCACCTCAATTTACTTATAAGTGTCAACCACACTTTGCGGGGGTTTTTCATTATCGGCCTGTTTGGGAATCACTACGGGGGACTCAGGCGACGGTTGAATCTCAAAGTCTCTAAATACGTAAGTTTCGCAACACGCATCGAGACTAAACACAGATATCGGCTTGAGAATTCCATCCGCATCTGCGGCCATAATTCGGTAAGAGCCGTTTTTGACAAAAGGAACGTTGAAAATCACTTCTTTGGTGTTGCTTTGCTCGGCAACAATGGCATAAACATCCAACGGTAACGTCGTGTTGATTTTCCCCGTCACTTTTACCATCTCCGGAAACGACTTTGCGTGGAGCGGCAAACTCGGGCAGATATTTTTGGCGTAATAGACGGGAAAGGTGACCAGAATCGCACCGATAAAAAACATAACCAAGACCGGGAATTGAGTGCTGAATTTGATATTGAAAGGCAATTCAATCGTTGACACACGGCCTTTGGAATCCAAAATGATGCGACCCTTCCAGAGCAAAAAGAGGCTGCCGACCACCATCACGATTCCGGCAATCGCACACAAATAGAAAAGCGCAATGCTCGTATCCATCTCAACCTCCTGATCATCCCATGAGAAAAATTCCAGCAGAGAAGACAAAATATTTTAGGTCAATGAGCTTTTGGCGGTGCGAGGATAAAGGACTCGCTCGCTGGAATGTTTTATGTGCCTGCGAGGACTGCGGCAATGACTATGACAACGGGCGAAGCGTAAATCTATTAACAGAGGAAGTCAATAGAAAGTTAGAAGGGTAAACGGCCTGCAACGACCGGCGGCGCACAGCCAAAGTGAAAAGTATCAAGACCGGATGAGCCAATAAATCTAAGAAGCTGTTTAAAAATTCCGTTAAGCCGCGTGAGCGGCGATGAGAAGGTAGCCAGACGTGCAACGTCTGGAAGGTTGAAGAAAAGAATAGCGCATTGAAGATGCGCGCAGAACTGTCTGTCCGCACCTTGCGGCGCGGCAACGATTGTTTCGTCTCACCAGACGTTGCACGTCTGGCTACCTTCTCCCTGCGCCTTCGGCGCAAATTTAGGAATGTTCAAACAGCTTCTAAGAATTGTCACTGACGATAATATCGAAATCGCCGCGACGAATTGATGTAGCGAGACGCGCTATGTCATCGGAGAGCGAGCGGTCTTGGGTTAATCGCTGAGCCTGCTCGCGGACAATCCCGTGCGCGCGACGCACGCCCCTGCCGGGTTGCAGGGGCGCGCGATATTCAAGTCCCTCTGCGGCTGCGAGCAGCTCGATGGCAACGGCATGCTCTGCGTTCTCGACGATCGTGCGCAGCTTGGTCGCGGCGGTCATCCCCATCGAAACATGGTCCTCTTTGCTGCCGTCTGTCGGCACGTTGTCCACACTCGCCGGGTGCGACAAGACCTTTGCTTCACTGAGCAGGGCAACGGCTGTCACCTGCGTCATCATAAAACCGGAGGACGTGCCCGCGCTTGAGGTCAGAAACGGAGGCAAGCCCTGATTGAGGTCTGGATTGACTAAATGATCTATGCGCCGCTCACAGATGCTCATCAAATCCGTGACGGCGATGGCTGCATAATCAAAAGCGAGCGCGAGCGGCGCGCCGTGAAAGTTGCCGCCGGATAAAACATCTCCTTCTTTGATGAAGACGAGCGGGTTGTCTGTCGCAGAGCCTGACTCAATCTCGACCGCCTCGCGCGCATGACGGAGCGCGCCGCGCACCGCGCCGTGAACCTGCGGCATACAGCGCAAGCTGTATGCGTCCTGCACACGCGGGTCGTTCAAGACATGCGACTCTCTGATCTCGCTGTCCTCAAGGAGCGCGCGCAGGTGCTTTGCGACTTCCATCTGTCCCGCGTGCGGGCGCGCGGCGTGGATGCGCTCGTCAAAAGCGACGGGCGTGCCGCGCAAGGCTTCCAATGTCATCGCGCCCGCGACATCCGCCGCACGCGCTAAGATGTCCGCGCGATGAAGAGCGAGGCCGCCAACGGCTCCCATTGCCTGCGTCCCGTTCAAGAGCGCGAGACCTTCTTTGGCTTCAAGCTGTAAAGGCTCAATCTCCGCGCGCTGCATTGCCTGTGCGCTCGCCATTCTCTGGCCCTGATAGATGCACTCGCCTTCGCCGATCACGGTCAACGCCAGATGAGCCAAGGGAGCCAGATCGCCGCTCGCGCCGACAGAGCCTTTTTCGGGGATCACAGGATGCACGCCGCGCTCAAGCATCATGAGCAAGGTTTCGACAACGACGGGGCGCGCCCCGCTAAATCCGCACGCCAGCACATTCGCTCTCAAAAGCAGCATCGCGCGCGTCTCTTCTCCCGAGAGGCTGCGCCCGACGCCGCACGCGTGGCTGCGCACCAGATTCAGTTGCAG
>JACMLC010000667.1 GCA_014379795.1 Pyrinomonadaceae bacterium | reverse complement strand
CGCCGCAGTCTTCCGGTGGGCACGCCCGTTTGCCCGCCACGCATTGCGGGTAGCGCCCCCTGCCTCCGGCGTGAATACCTTCTCGACCAGGATTTCATGCTCCCAACCGTCGCCGAAGTCATACTCGTATGTGAACTTCCGCTTCGGCGCGAGCGAGAGCGCGGCGAGCCGCACGCGATTCTCATTCTTCACTTCATGTCCCCAGTCGTCCAACTCAAAATCTTTTTGACTGTAGTATTCGTCATCAATGATGAACTGATGCAGATGCGAGTTCGTCCAGCCCATAGCCGCCTGCACGATCCAATGCAGTTGATGGAGCGTCGTCGCATCAGTAACGAGGACCCGCCGCCAAATTGGAGGGCGCACGTCACGCAAGATGATCTTCAGTTGATAGACTTCGTTGGCAGTAGATGATGGGCGTTTAGGCATAGTGATTCCTCATGCTGGCACGCAGCTAAGATGGTTTTTGCAAGAGTCGTCGCACGGATGTCCTGCCGATCTGTAAGCGGCGGGCGATCTCCGCTTGACTGATTCCTTTGGCGTGCAGTTTTCTCACTTCCTTCTCTTTCAGCGCCGCCGACGGCGGGCGGCCATGCGGACGGCCTTCAAGTCGTGCTTGATTGATCCCGGCGCGCACTCTCTCGCGCATGATCTCACGCTCGAACTCGGCGAAGACGGCGAGCATTCCCGCCATCGCTCTGCTTGAAGGCGTCGTCAGATCGAGAGCCTCATTGAGCGAGACGAAGCCGACGCCCACGTCGCTGAGTTCTTTGAGCGTGACTACAATGTCGGTGAGCGAACGCCCCCAGCGGTCAAGCCGCCAGACCACAATGACATCAATCTCCCTACGCCGCGCGGCGCGCAGGAGGGCTACCCGCTCGCGTCTGTGTTTAGCTCCGGAACCGAACTCTATGACTTGCCGGGCGAGAGTCCAGTGACGCTTCTTCACGTACTCGCACATCGCTTTAACCTGCAACGGCAGAGTCTGTTGATCGTGCGTCGAGACGCGGGCGTAGATGCCGACTTTCATCAGTGCCTTTCAGTCACAAAGGGGGTGGCCAAAAACCTCCCGCAAACAGCCGGGTAAATGTCCAATGATTTTGCCCTTTTTCAAGGCTTCCATTAGCATGGCCGGAATCTATACGCTATGAACACAATATACAACGAGCAGATGTTTAGTGTCTCTGCCAAAGAGGATGACCCCATCGAGACGCTGGTTCGACGCGGGGCGAAAGTGATGCTGCAAGCTGCTCTGGAACAAGAGGTGAGCGAGTATCTGGAGCGCGCTCGCCATCAGCGAAGTGAACAAGAAGCGGAGTTTCGCGGCTATCGTAATGGGCACTCGCCAGAGCGCCAGCTCACTATCGGCAGCGGAACTATCAAGATCAAGGGGCCGAGGGTCTCGGATGTGCCAAAGAATCAAGAGCAATTTGAGTCGAAAATAGTGAAGCCCTATCAGCGCCGCTCGGTGTCGTTGCCGCAAATCTTTCCGAAGCTGTTTATTGAAGGCTTGGCGACAAGGGATTTTGAACCGGCGCTGCGCTGTTTGATGGGCGCCGAGGCGGCGCTTTCGCCATCCACGATTTCGCGCCTTAATGCGGGCTTCAAGGCAGAGTACGAGGATTGGAGCAGAAGCAGTCTGTCGGGCTTACCCGTCGTTTATGTGTGGGTGGATGGCATCTATCTCAAAGCAGGCAGTGCGGCTGAGCGGGCTTGCCTGTTGGTCGTCAGGGGAGCGGATGTTTCGGGCACAAAGCATCTCTTGGCAATGGAGGAAGGCTATCGAGAGTCAAAAGAAAGCTGGGTGGCGTTGTTACGAAACTTAAAAGCGAGCGGGATGAACGAACCGGCCTTGGCGGTTGGAGACGGCGGGTGGGGGTTTTGGGCGGCAGCTGGTGAAGTGTGGCGGCAGACCAAGCAGCAGCGGTGTTGGGTGCACAAGATGAGACACATCCTTGATAAGCTGCCGCACAAAGAGCGCGCGGAAGCAGCCAAGAGCTTGCGCGCCGTTTACCTGTCACGCACCAGAGAAGAGGCAAAATCAAAAGTCATAGCCTTGGTCAAGACTTGGCGTGGGATATATGACCGTGCGGCGGAGTGCCTTGTCGATGATTTGGACAGAATGCTGACGTTTTTTGATTTCCCGGCAGAGCAGCACAAGCACTTGCGAACAACGAACGCTATCGAGTCGGTGTTTGCATCGGTGAGATTACGCGCCAATGCGATGAAGCGTTTGAGGTCGTCGCGCTCGGCGGTGTATCTGATCTTTCAGATTGTGAAGCGAGCGGAAAAGAGTTTGCAGCGCTTGAGTCATGCGGAGAAGTTGAGGTACGTCACGTTGCCAAGCCATCTCAGCAGTCAAACTGTCTTGGCAGCGTGAGGTGAAGAAAAGCGAAGAGCAAGGATGCGCCAAATCTATTTCCACAACATTTGACACGACCTCTACACAGCGTTGCGCGCGATCCTGACGCGCGTCAACGAGAAGTTGGGCACGAACATCACGGCGCATGACTTCCGCCACACCTGCGCTCTTCGTCTAGCCTCCGACCCCGGCATCTCGCTCGTTGATGTTCAGTCGCACCTCAGACACCGGCACATTACAACGACTGAAGAGTACCTCGTCGCGCAGCCTGACGAAGTCATCAAGCGGTTGCAAGCCCGGCAGTCTGATCACTCTACGGAGCAACTGACCGTCGCCGCTTGGGAGTATGATGCGAACGACCTTGACCTGCTCCTCGGCAGTGGAGGACGTAAGTCATGAACCGGGCGACAGTCCAACCGACGGATGCTGTGGCGCTGCGCCAACTTTATGAGCAGCATTGTGCGAACTACCAGCTCGCGCGGCGGCAGCGGGAGCGATACCTGACCGGCCTCGATCTGCTCCTCGCGGGGCTCAAGCCACAGTCGGGTCAGTCATGGCAGGAGGTCTGGGAGTTAAGGGCCGAATGTCCCGATGCGTGGCAGAAGCTCACGGGAGCGCAGCAACAGGAGGGGCGGACCTGTTTGTACAAGGCGGTGCAGGTGCTCATCGCTTACCGTGTCGTGCGCCCCGGCTACGGCTGGCTGCTCGATGCCGGCATCGGCGACTCGTCGTCTTTCAGGCGCACGACTTCCGGCGGCTCTTCGCCACGGAGGCCGTGAACGGCGGGCTATCGCTCCACATCG
>JACMLC010000666.1 GCA_014379795.1 Pyrinomonadaceae bacterium | reverse complement strand
TAGACGAGCAGGCGCGCGGCGTCAAGCTCCGTTGCCATGTCCGCGAGTTTTTCCTGAATCAGTTGATGCTCTGCGATGGGGCGACCAAACTGTTTGCGGCTTTTCGCGTAAGCGATGGCTTCGTCGAGAGCGCGTCCGGCCATGCCGCACGCTGCCGCGCCGACGCTCGCGCGAAAAGTGTCTAGGGTTTGCAAGGCGAGCCGAAAGCCGTCGCCCGCGCGTCCGACCATGTCTTCGGCGGGCACGCGGCAGTTGTTAAATTCGAGTTCGCCAATCGGATGCGGCGCGATCATGCGCGTGCGCTCATGGACGCGAAACCCTTGCATGCGCGCACTGACGACGAAGGCTGAAAGCTCCGCGCGTCCATCGCTGCGCTCTCCGGTTTTAGCAAAGACGGTATAAAAATCCGCCAGCCCTGCGTTTGAGATAAACCGCTTGCGTCCGTCAATGATATAAAAATCGCTGCCGCTTTCCGCATCACGCTCGCGCCGCGCGCTCGTCTTGATCGCCGCGACATCCGACCCCGCGTCAGGCTCTGTCAAAGCGAAAGCGGCGATGGCTTTGCCGGTCGCGGCGCGCTCAAGCCAGAAGTCCCGGACATGCTCAGGCGCGGCGAGGCTGATGGCGTATGTGCCAAGCCCCTGCATGACGAACGCAAGGTCTGCGAGAGATGAAGAATATGAAAGCGACTCGCGAACCACGCACAGGCTGCGCGTATCGAGCGCGACGCCAGCCTCTGCGACCGCATAACGCAACAAACCCGCATCCGCCAAGAGTCCCAGCAGCTCGCGGAAATGCGCTTCTTCATCCTCACGCTCGCCCGCGCGCGGCTCAATCTCACGCGCCACAAAATCCGCCACGCTCGCCGCCAGCGTCCGCTGCTGCGAAGTGAAAAAGGGTGTCTCTTCGATGAATTGATCCATAGGATTTTAGATTTGCGATTTGCGATTTGCGATTGGATAAGGATAAGAACTTAGCGCGCCTCACAAAACCAAGATTAGCTACAGAGGCACAGAGACACGGAGATCAGAGCAGTCATTTGATTTAGCATCTCCTTCATCTACTTTTATTGCTCTGTGTCTCTCCGGTCTCTGTGGCTGAGTTTTGTTCTGCTTCCAATCGCAAATCGCAAATCTAAAATCGCAAATTATTTAAATCGCGGTTCACGCTTCTCAACAAACGCTTCATAAGCTTCGCGGTAATCCGGATGTTGCATGCAGACGGCTTGCGCCTGCGCTTCCCATTCGAGCGCGGTGTCGAGGCTCACTTCCATTTCGCGGTTGAGCATCTCTTTGGTCATCGCGAGCGCGAAAGAGGGGCCGCGCGCCAATCTTTCGGCCAGTGTGCGCGTCTCCGCCGCTAAATCTTCCGCCGCGACGATGCGATTGTAGAGACCTATGCGCCCGGCCTCTTCCGCAGAAGTAAAATCTCCCGTGTACAGCATCTCCGTCGCCTTCGCCAGCCCGACCAGACGTGGCAAGAGATAAGCCGCGCCCATGTCCGCGCCGGACAAGCCGACCTTCACGAAGAGAAAAGCGATCTTTGCCGTAGGCGCGGCGATGCGTATGTCCGAAGCCAAAGCGATGCATGCGCCGGCCCCTGCGGTCGTGCCGTTCAAAGAGGCGATGACAGGCTTTGGCAGCGTGCGTATATTGCGCACCAGCTCGCAGGTCATGCGCGTGAATTCCAAAAGCCCCTGCATGTCGCGCTCAAAGAGTGGGCCAATGATGTCCAGCACGTCGCCGCCCGAACAGAACGCGCGCCCCGCTCCCGTAATCACGATTGCGCGCACATCCCTCTCGTCGCGCAAAGCGGCGAACGTGTCTGTCAATTCACGATAGACTTCAAACGTCAGCGCGTTGAGGCGTTCGGGACGATTGAGCGTGATGGTCGCAACGCCCTCGCGCACTTCATAAAGAAAGCTTTTGGGTTCCAGCATAAATTCAAAAAATGGCTGCTAAAAATTATTGATAACAAGCTCAAACCATTTAAGGCTTGTAGGTTTTCTCTTCCAGCGCTTCGACGGGCGCGGGCAGGTTGCCGCTCATCAATATCTCTGCGATGTCTCCGGCCTCCTCTTTGGTAAAGCGGCCATTGATCTCGCCGCTGTCGCTGATTTGCGATCTGATGTAGACCACTGTGCGCGCTTCTTTGTTCAGAATGATGGCGAGATAGTTATTGATGTTCGCGCCGCTCCAAGCTGCGAGCCGCATTGCGCCACCCGGCTTGAGGTAGAAACTTATCGCGTTATCATCTGCCGCGCCTGTGTATGAGACTGCTTTGGCTTCGCGCACGTCCTGACCTGTGACTATCGGCGTGCGCTCTACGACTACGAAATTTTTGTTACCGTCTTTGACAAAGGGCAGCACATCTTTGTCCGTGCCTGCGGCTTCTGCTGCCTCCGCCTGCGTGGAATAAGTTTGCGCAGGGGCAGGCGAAGGCGTTGAGACGACCGCGCGCATTTCCATGCCTTCCGACAGCAGGATATTCTTGACGCGCCCTGTCTCCATCGAGCTTGAGAAACGCAAGATGATTTGGTCGCCGCTTTGTCTTTGCAGCTTGCAGTAGATGTTCAATCGCTCGCAACGCTTACGGATGACAGCCATCGTTTCTTCAACGATTCGATCCATCTGCGTCGCGTCCGCCTTGACGGACATCAGCAGTTCTGTGCCGCCCTTGTCCTGCGGCTTCTGTTTTTCTTGCCGCCTGAAAAGCTGCGCACAGGCCGAAGTCGTACAGACCAGCAGCAGCAGAGCTAGCAGCAATTTGTGGCTTGATAACATCCGCGCGCCTCTTCGACTTCTTAAAGCTTCTGAACCATTCAGGAATTTATCAATCTGTAATCACGGCGATGCCTTCGATCTCGACCTTCGCTTCGTCTTCGAGCAGGCTTTTGACTTCGACCAGCGCCATCGCCGGAAAGTGGCGTCCCAGACGCGCGCGCCAACGCTCTCCCACCTCGCGCGTGCGCGCACAATATTCCTGCTTGTCTGTGACATAGACGACGACGCGCGCAATCTGCACGGGTGTGCCTCCGGCTGCTTCGACAACCGCGACGACGTTGGCGAGAGCGCGGTCAAACTGCTCTACGAAATCCGCGCTCACGATTTTCTGCCGCTCATCCCAGGCGATTTGCCCAGCGATAAACAGCAGCCTCCCGCCCGCAGGCGTCAAGACCCCGTTCGAGTAGCCGCGCGGGCTTCCCAAAGATTCCGGATTGATGAAAGAAAAGGACATAGGAGATTTTAGATTTGCGATTTGCGATTTGCGATTGGAAGCGGACTAAAGATTTTTTGATTAAGCTTTTGTCTTTATCCAATCGCAAATCGCAAATCTAAAATCGCAAATTATGAGAGCACGCTGCCGCCGTCTATGTTGATGGCCTGACCGTTGATGCCGCGCCCGTCTTCGCTGGCGAGCAAGAGCGCAAGGGCTGCGACCTCTTCCGGCGTGACGAGACGATTCTGCGGACTCATGCGATTCAGCATGTCGCGGGCTTCGGTTTCGCTCTTGCCTGTTTTGGTAGTGATGTTTTCGATGGCGTGCGCGGCCATCTCTGTCTCGACATAGCCGGGACAAATGGCGTTGACAGTGATGCCTTTGGCCGCCACCTCCATCGCCAGCGAGCGCGTCAGTCCGACGACGCCGTGCTTGGATGCCGTGTAGGCTGAGATGTAAGCCGCGCCCGTCTTGCCCGCGATGGAGGCGATGTTGATGACGCGCCCCCAACCGCTTTCGATCATCGAGGGCAGCGCGGCGCGCGTGCAATAAAATGTCCCGTTCAGATTGATATTGATATGGCGTTCCCACAACTCGTCGCTGGTTCTGTGGAGCGGCGCGCTCTCCGCAATGCCTGCGTTGTTGACCAGGATGTCTACGCGCCCGAAACGTTCCATGACGCTGCCGACGGCATGCTCTACGCTTTCCTTCAGAGAGACATCGCACTCGGCGTGCATCGCTTCGACTGCGCCCTCGCTTTCGATCTCAGCCGCGACCTGCGCCACCTGCTCCGTGGTGCGAGCCAGGACAGCGATGCGCGCGCCCTCACGCGCAAAGGCCAGAGCGATAGCACGACCAATGCCGCGCCCGCCGCCCGTGATCAACGCCACTCTGTTTGTGAGTTTCATAAATGTAGGGGCAGGGCTTGTCCCTGCCCGCCGCGCTGCAAGCGCGAATCATGTTCCGGTTATCT
>JACMLC010000665.1 GCA_014379795.1 Pyrinomonadaceae bacterium | reverse complement strand
GTGCTTTCTGCAAAAGTTAATCAGATAAGCGAAAAGATTGGTTTTGTGCCAACAGCCGCATTAACTCCTGATTTGAAGAATCAATTGGAATCATCTTTAAGTCAGTTTCAAAGACATCTACAGGAGATTGGATATAAGGGAACGGAGGGCGGGGTTAAAATATCTGTTAACCCTCAAAAAGATAAAGTCGGGCCTGCCTATTACATGGATGGCACTATCAAAGTCGAAGCTGCTTTTGCTACCGATACGGATATTCTTTTTAGAGAGTATTCTCATCATGTTTTAATAACTTCCGCGAGAGGTAATTTTGCTGATGAATTTAGGGGCATTGAATCAGGTTTAGCGTCTTACTTTTCTTGCAGTTTCAATGGTGATCCCGCTTTTGGTGAAAAAAGCGTAACTGCGTTGAGTAATAGGGAGGGAAAAGAAAATTCCAGTGAGTTTATAGCTAAAGGCTCCATTCATAATTTGAAAAACGATCGAAAGTTTAGCGACCTTAAAATCAATCCTTTAGATACATATTATATTCCCGCAGAAGTATGGGGAGGAGTATTTTGGGATATGAGAGAGTCGCTTGATCAAGAATATACTGACAAATTGCTCTTTCAGACTTGGCAATCGTTACAAAGAAAAGATGTCAAAGGTGACTTGCCCGTATATTTCTATAAGCGACTCTTAGAGGTAAATAAATCTTTAGGAGGTGAAAATCAACTTAACCAAATCAGAGAAATATTCCAGCGGCGGGGGTTGTCTCTTTAAGGCTAGATGAGCATTTATCACCAACCCGCGCCCAATAACTCATTCAACCCGACGCCTCGATAGCATCCCTCTTAAACTGATACTTGCTGAAGATGAAGCTTCTCTAAAGCGGCAAGCCCACACGCCGCATCAAATCTATAAACTGCGGGTTGGTGCGCAAGGGGTCTAGGCGCGGGTCAACTTTGAGCCAGACCAGAGCTTCGGAGCGATTCTCACGCGCGTTCTCCAAATGCTCGAAAGCTTTCTCGTGCTCTCCGAGCGCGGTGTGAATGATGGCTAGGTCATAAGGCGAGCCTTGCTTGCGCTCTGAGGTCTGCTGTAATTCTGTGAGGATGGCTTGAGCTTCCTCTATCTTTCCGCCCGCCGCGTAGGCGTGGCCGAGCGCGGCTTTTATCACTGAAGCGTCTTCGACCTGCGCGGCTCGTTGAAATTCCGCGATGGCTTCGTCGTTCAAGCCCTGCTGCTCTTTGGCCCAGCCGATAAAGAAGCGCGCCCAGATAAAATTCTGATCCATCTCAAGAGCTTTTTGAAACTGCTCGATGGCGCGCTCGTACTGCCGTGCGAAGAAGAAAGAGAGGCCGAGGTCTGCCGTAATCTCAAGCGAGAGCGGGTCTAATTCCTGTGCGCGCTGCATCTCGCCTGTGGCCTGATCGAGCCTGCCCATCAAGGCCAAGTACCAGCCGTACCAGTGATGCGCAGAGGCATAGCCCGGATTCAAGTCAATCGCGCGACGATATTCCGTCTCCGCGCCAGCCCAGTCCCAATCGTAAAAGACTTTGACCAGCCCGAGCGAGGCGTGCGCTTCGGCGAGCGTGTCGTCTATCTCAAGCGCTTTCATCGCCGCCGCACGCGCACGCGGCATGGCCTCTTTCGGCGGCAGGTGCGCGCTCGATAATCCGTAGTAAGCTTCGGCCAGCCCGCTGTAAGCGAGCGCGTAAGCGGGGTCAACCGCGATGGCTTGATTGAAATACTCGATCCCCTTGTGCAAAGCCTCGCGCGTCGCCTTGCCCGTGTGATATCGCCCTTTGAGATAAAGCTGGTAAGCCTCTGTGTTATCGGTGTAGCGTTTGCCAAGCTTCTCTTTATGGTCTCCGGTCAGGCGCAGCCGCAGGTTTTCAAAAATCTCGCCGGAGATTTCGTCCTGCACGGCGAGGATGTCTGCTGGCTTGCGATTGTACTGCGCGCCCCACAAATTCGAGCCGTCCAAGACATCTACCAACTCCGCTTTAATCACCAACTGCTCGCCGATTTGCAGCACGCGCCCGAGCATCACTGCGCGCACGTCTAAGGCATTGCCCACTTCAATCGGGTCTACCTCCTGCCCCTTGTAGCGAAAGACGGTGCTGCGCGCCATCACGCGCAGTTGAGGCAGTTGCGAGAGGCTGTTGATAATGCTTTCCGTGATGCCGTCCGAAAGGTATTCCGCGTTCGGGTCTGCGCTGGCATTGACAAGGGGCAGGACGGCCAGCGAATCAATCGGCTCGTCGCGGCTCAGGCGTCTGGACGTGTGCGAGAATCTCTGTTGGGTCGGATTGAGCGTCTGAAAGAGATTGCTTCCCTCTTCGACGACGGTGTCCGCGCCTTTTCCGATGTGCGTCGTTGCCCCGCCGGATGGAAGCTCACCCTCCTGCCACTTCGTAGAGCTTGCCAGCTTGAGATTGAAGTCAAGCTCCTGTTTGAAATTTTTCAGGTCCGTATAAAGATCGCGCGCGGTCTGGTAACGGTCTTCCCTGCTTTTTGCCAGCGTGCGCGTGATGATGCGCTGCATCTCCGGCGGAACGTCCGGGATAAAGCGCGCTAAGGGCGGCGGCTCGCGCTCAAGAATCGAGACCAGCACGCTGCTCGTCGAATTTCCGGCGAAGGGCGAGCGCCCGGCCAACATTTCATACAGCACCACTCCCATGCTGAAAATATCCGAGCGCGCATCCACCGCGCGCCCGCGCGCCTGCTCCGGCGACATGTAGCCGACCGTTCCCATCACTACGCCCGGGTCGGTTTCGGCCAGCGTGATGGCTTCGGAATCCACAGTCTCGCGCTCTGCCAGCTTGGCAAGACCGAAGTCTAAAATCTTGACGTAGCCGTCCGTGCGCAGCATGACATTCTCAGGCTTGATGTCACGATGCACGACGCCCGCCTGATGCGCCGCGGAGAGCGCGCTCGTCATCTGAACCGCAATCTCTAGGGCTTCGGCCATCTTCAAACTGTTACGCCCCAGGTGCAGGCGCAGGGTGATGCCGTCTATAAACTCCGTCGCGATAAAGTGCGCGCCGTCCGCTTCGCCGATTTCGTAGATGGTCAGGATGTTCGGATGATTGAGCGCGGAGGTGGCGCGCGCTTCCTGCTTGAAGCGACGCAGGCGATCTACGTCGTCCGTGAATTTAGCGGGCAGCAGCTTGAGCGCGAGGGGACGGTCGAGCTGCGTGTCCTGCGCTAGATACACTTGTCCCAT
>JACMLC010000664.1 GCA_014379795.1 Pyrinomonadaceae bacterium | reverse complement strand
CGCCCGCCTTCCTCTTCGCCGTCGTGTTGAATATAGATGACCGTTGCGCCCGCCGCACGCGCCTTAGCGAGCAGTTCGTTGATATGCCTCAAGACTTCATCGCTGCCCGCAGAAGTCGGCTGCGACCAATCCACGACGCCCGCTTGAGTGTCAACAACCAGCAATGCTTTTTCTGTGCTCAAGCAATTAACTCCTCTTCAATCCGATGATGGAACCAGCACGAGCTTGCCGAACTGCGCGCGGTCTTCCATCAACTCGTGTGCGCGCTCTGCTTCATAGAGCGGCAGCGTCTGGTCTATGACCGCGCGAATCTGGCCGCGCTCAATAAATTTCATGGCATCCAGCATTTCCGCTTTCGACCCCATGAACGAGCCTAAGAAAGTCAGGTGGCGATAAAAGAGCTGGCGTATGTCCGTGTGCGCGTCAAAGCCGCTGGTCGCGCCGCAGGTGACGAGCCGCCCGTTCTTCTTGAGCGAGGCAATCGAACCCGGCCACGTCTCCGCGCCCGTATGCTCGAAGACCACATCCACGCCCTGCCGGTCGGTCAACTTTTTCACCTCTTTGTGCCAATCCTTGTTCGTGTAGTTGATGACTTCATCCGCGCCAAGCTCGCGCGCCTTCTGTAGCTTCTCGTCCGAGCCTGCGGTGGCGATGACGCGCGCTCCGCGCAGCTTGGCGACCTGAATGCCGAGCGAGCCGACGCCGCTTCCGGCAGCATGAATCAACACATCCTCGCCCGGTTGGACTTGAGCGCGCGTGACCAGCATGTGCCACGCCGTCACCGTCACGAGCGGCAGCGCGGCGGCTTCTTCCCAGCTTAAATTTTTCGGCTTCGGAATGACGTTGACGCCGGGCGCGGCGACCAGTTGGGCATAGCCGCCGTCCCGCCTGTAGCCTAAGATGTCATATTCCGCGCAGAGATTATCCAGCCCGCGCAGGCATTCGATGCAATGCCCGCAGGACGTGCCGGGATGGAGCATCACTTCATCGCCCTCATTTACCCACGTCACAAGCTCGCCCGCTTCACGCACGACGCCCGCGATGTCATTGCCGAGAATATGCGGCAGCGGAATCTCTATGCCGGGCATCCCTCGCCGCGCCCACACGTCCAGATGATTGAGCGCGCAGGCGCGCACTTCGACCAGCACTTCGTTGGCTTTGATCTGCGGGTCGGCCACGTCCGCGTACTGAAGCACTTCCGCCCCGCCGTGTTTTTCAAAGATGACTGCTTTCATAAATGTGATTCACGCCTTGCCACAAAATTTGAGATTGAAAGTCGTGCTAAGATGAGAGTGATTCTATATCCAACCTGCTTCGTAGCAAAGGGAGACGACGCATGGCCTCTAACGAACAAAGCTCAAACACGCTCGTTTGGCAAACCTTGCATCAACAGCTTGGGCGCATGCGCGAGATGCAGGGCAGGTACTCCAATCTCTTTTACGAGCTGATCATCATCAGCATCATTGTCATCATCTTGATGACGGTGGCGAGCATGACGGATACCTTGCGCGGCGTTGTGCTGCTGATTCCTTTTTATGTCATCTATGTCGGCGTGCATTCGGCCTATTATCTCTCTTACGTTATCTGGGCGCGCATCTACGCCACAGGGCTAGAGCAGCGACTTAACGAGCTGCTTAAAGACGATCTCTTGATCGCGCACAGGCAGGAAGCTGTTTATCTGTTTCCGCTTCATGGCAAAGAGTTCGCGGGCGTGGCCCCGCGCCTCGGCCAGACTTTTATCGGCTTTATCACGATTCACTTCTGGCTGCTCGGCGCGGCTGCCATCGGCCTCTCCGTCTATCGCGCTTGGCAGCTTTATGACGAGCTGATGCGAGAGTTTCCGCCGGTCTGTTATTACTTTATCGCGCTCGGCGCGTGGGCGTTGCTGCACCTGTTTTATCTCGTCTGGTATTTCGGCACGCGCCACTACGAGCGGCGCATCATGGACGTGGTGCGCGAAGCGTACGGCACTGAGTACGACAAGGCGTAAGCTTAGAGTTTCAAACAAGGATGGACAGGATAGAAGTCTTGATGAGCAGAATCATTGTCGGCGTGATGGGGGCAGGCAGAGATGCGAGCGCGGAAGCGAGAGAAGCAGCTTTTGAGCTTGGGCGACTGATCGCGCGCGAGGGTTGGATTTTGCTGACGGGAGGCCGCAACGCGGGTGTGATGGATGCCGCCAGCAGGGGCGCGAAAGAGGCTCAAGGGCTAACCGTCGGGATTCTTCCGGGCAAAGACACAGAAGGCATGTCGGACGCCGTTGATATTCCAATCTTCACCGGCATGGGACAGGCGCGCAACAACATCAACGTGCTTTCGAGCCGCCTTGTGTTTGCCTGCGGCATCGGCGCGGGCACAGCTTCGGAGATCGCGCTCGCGCTCAAAGCCGGAAAGAAAGTTATTCTGCTCTGCTGTAATCAGGAAGGAATTGATTTTTTTCGTGCGCTCGGAAAAGAAAACGTCTTGGTCGCCGCGCAGCCCGACGAAGCCGTGTTGATGGCAAAGAAGCTGATGCTCACTTAGCCTCGTTCAGATAAGTGCGAAAGACAAAATCAGTATCTTTCTGCGAAATATGACACGCCTGACAATTGCCGACCTTTTGACGAAGCCTCGTTTCCGTCGCCGCGCCGTTGAGAACTATAAACTCCCAATCGCTTGCGTCCGGGTTAAAGCCCTTCGCGCGTTTGACCATCACGGTCAAAAGCTCCGGCGTCGCGCTCTCGCTGCCGGTCAATTTCTCTCTAACGATAATCGAGCCGACGGAAAAAGCGGGCTTGGCCTCGGTCGTCATCATCGCCGGTCGCGCCAACTCGTTCACATACATGACGGCAAACGCCGTGTGCTGCGCGTCAGCTTGAGCCTCATTCTTCTCTGCCTGTTGCACGGGCGGCTCTGTCGCGGATTTCTTGTCCGACTTTTCTGTGGGTGAGTCTCCATCATCTATGGAGAAATTATTTGAGCGGCCTCTTCAACCATAAGCGGTTGCGCCCACCACTTCTTGCGGCACGGTATTGACGCGCGTCCACGCTCGATAGCCTGCGACCAGTTTGAGAATGTCATCGCTGCTGGCCGGAGCAGATGCGATTTGAGCTTGAGAAGTGTCACGTGAAAATGAGGCAAGCCCACTAACGCAAAGAAGCATCAAGCTCAGAGCCAACAGTTTCGCGCGATTGCTGTTCATAAAATCACCTCACTTCTGCTTGCCACGCATTTCCTCCGTCAGGTAGCTGCGAAAAACAAAGTCTCTATCTTTCTGCGAATTGTGGCAGTCGCGGCAACTGCCTGTCTTTTCGCGATGCTCGACTTTGCTGAGCTGGCCGTCAATGGTCAGGAATTCCCAGTCTTTTGCTTTAAGGTTAAAGCCCTGCTCGCGCTTCACCATCACGACCAACACCTGCGGCGCGGCGTCCGCTTCCTGCGCGAGCTTTTCTCGGACGATGACCGACCCGGCGGGAAATCGCGGCTTCTTTTCGTCTACCATCGCGCGCCGCGCCAGCTCGTTGACGTAAATTACACCGTAAGAAGTTGCATCGCCCTCGTGCGGGGACGGGTCATCATCGTCGTCGTCGCTGCTCGATGAGCTTCTGGGGCGCGGCGGGCCGGGAAAGATGAATCGTGTGATTCCGTTGCCGCCGCGAATTTGCATGACATCCGAACCGGAGTCAACAAAGGCGATGCCTCAACCGCCGATGAATGAGTTGAAAACCGGCCACGCTTTCTCGTTCACGCGCGTCCATTGCCGGTAACTGGCAAGGTCTTTGAGCGCCGCGTCGTTTGCAAAGACATTCGCTTTCGCGGTTTCCTCTGCCGCAGAAGTTAAGCGCGCGAAACCGGCGATGCTCAAGACGAAGAGCGACACGGCGATGAGCGAGAAAAGCTGCACGCGTCTCTTGGACATAAGATTTCCTCTTGAGGGCTGAAGAGCCTTAACGCTGTTTGCTGAGAACATCTTCAGCCAGATACGAGCGAAAGACGTAATCGCTCTCGGCCTGCTTGCCATGACAGCTCAGGCAGTTAATCTTCTTTTCGAGCGCCTGAGTTTTATCTTTCGAGCTATCCGCAACGATGTATTCCCAATCCCCTTCGTTTTTATTAAAGCCCTTCGCACGCTTAATCATCACGGACAATCGTTGCGGTGTCGTGCTGGCTTCAGTCTCCAGCTTTTCTCTGACGATGATTGAGCCGACGGGGAAGGCTGGCTTTTTCTCATTCAACATCGCCTGCCGTGCAAGCTCGTTAACGTAGACCACGCCGAACGAAGTGAATGATCCGGGATGAGCTTCATCCGGGTTGTCGTTTTCTTCAGGGGTTGGCTGTGTGATTTTTTCAGCATCAACTATGCTGATTGTGGGTCCGGCCACAGAGTTGTCTCAAGAGTCCTGCCCGTCAATCTGAAAATTGTTCGAGCGGCGCGGTGTCTCGTTGACTCTGGTCCAGTTTCGATACCCTGCAATCTCTTTAAGAAACTTATCCTGCGCGCTCGATTGAGACACGCTTTGCGCTTTGGAGCTAACGTGAGAAAAAGATGCAACGCTTCCAACCAGCAGCAGCACAAAGCCAAGTGTCAACGTCTTTAGCTTGGTAAGATTCATTACCTGCTCCTTTATCACTCTTCGGATTCGGATTACCTTGCGGCAAGCTGTTTCTCGTCAGATTCAGAATCTGCGCCGAGGGTTTGCTGGCGCGCGTGATAAGACGAGCGTGTTAGCGGGCTTGATTCGACGTGATGAAAGCCCATGCTCATGCCTATCTCGCGCCACTGTGCGAACTCTTCGGGCGTCACGTAACGCTCGACCGGCAACCGCCGCTCGTAGGGCTGCAAGTATTGACCGATGGTCATAATGTCGCACGAGACGGAGCGCAGGTCTTTCATCAGCTCGACCACTTCATCAAAAGTCTCGCCCAAACCGACCATAATGCCGCTCTTGGTAAACATCCCTCGCCGCTCCGCATCACGACGACGCGCGGCGCGCTCAAGCAAGGTCAAGGTCTGCTGGTAAACCGCATCAGGCCGCACTCTGCGATAGAGCCGAGCGATGGTTTCAGT
>JACMLC010000663.1 GCA_014379795.1 Pyrinomonadaceae bacterium | reverse complement strand
GGGTCTGGCTCAAGCAGGCGTTTTTCTTTGAGCAGTTTTTCGACGAGCGTGCGTACCTCATCGAGCGACTTTTTGAGCGCGCCCAAGCCCGGCGTCTGTCGCTCGTACTTCTCGTCCATCACCTTATCGAGCGCCTGAAACTCAGCCCAGCACTCTTCCAAGATTCGCCATGTCTCTTCATAAAACGCGCGTTTGGTCGCGTTGACGGCCTTGCGCCAATCTTCTCCGGTCGTCCGCCCTTCTTCGAGGGCCTGCGCGCGCATTTCTTCCATCCGCGCGAGCTTGTCCGAATCAAGATTTTCCAGATTCTCAGGAATATCAAAGAGCTTCGACTCTTCCCACTTCAGATAGCTGTAATTGACGCCGCCCGGCGCGCTGGTGACCGGCACTTCTTTAATCGCATCAGCCAACTCGCGATCCATCCAAGCCACAGAGTTGGCGCGTCCTTCCAAGTCGCCTTCGTCAATCTCCGGGTAAAGCTGATCCCAGAACTGTTCGTGCAACCCTCGCATCAGCTTGAGGCCGTCGCGCAGGCCGGGAAAGCCGTAGAGCTTGACGAACGATTCGGCGAGCCACGCGCAGACCTGCAAGTCTTTGGACTGCGTCGAGAGCGCGGGCAAGGCCAAGTTCAAGACCTGATGAAAATCCGCGACTTTCATCTCGTACTGCCATTCGCCCTGCGCCAGATTATCTTCGGCGCGGCGCGCTTCGCGTATCTCGTCGTGCAACCCGGAATACTGCAAGCTCGCTCCGGCGGGATTCTCACCCTCGATGGGAGCCAGCAGAGCTTCCAGATCAGCCACCGCCGCCACCGTTTCCGGGGAAGCATTTTCTACAACTGCCGACATTTAAAGAGTCCTCATAGCTAAGTCGTTCTGGTATGAGCAGTCAAAATTTTGGGAACGCAAATGAGCGTTGGCCTCAACCGGGCAATAGGTGCGAGTAAGATGCCAGCAAATATATCATAAATGGCAATCGCACTTTTAATATTCTCAAACGCTCGCCTTTTATCTTAAATTTCTCTCGCCTGAAATCACGAAACCGCGCTCGTGGATTCTTCCGTTGCCGGATTGAATTCGACACTCCTGACTTCCAAGAGAGCTTTGTCTTCTTCATCATTGACGAGGAACAGGCGCATGCCGACTCCCGTGTAAATGTCTCCGCCAGCCTCGCGCCAATCCGTCATTCTGCCGAGACGCACCTGATTGTTTTCATGCGCGGATGAACCGGCATAGAGCGTCGGCAGAAACACCTCGCCCATCGTTCCATCCAGCGACTCGATGCGCGCATTAGCCCAGAGCAGATCGCGCAGGTTCTTCGGCTCGGCAATCTCGATACGGCGTATCTGCTCAAAGGGCAGCCATGTGTACTGGTCTTTGACAATCAATTCGAGCACCGAGCCGGTCGCGTCATTGTAATCTCTGAAATCGTTGAACTCACGATTCTCGTTGAGCTTGCCTGCCAGCGCGGGGCGTTCCTCCTCCGCACGGTCAAGCGTTTCGCGCGCCTCCGCCAGATTGCCTTCGCGCAGGCGATTGTTCGCCGTCAGCAGGAGGTCAACGTAAGCGGGCGGCTCCGAGAGAAAGTGCGGTTGCAGGCCATCCGTAAAAAGACGCTGGCGGTCGCGCTCGGCCTTGATGTTGTTGCGGTAAGCCTGCACGCCGATGGCCGTCTGCATGCTCTGGTGGCCGATGACATCAAGCTGTTTTTCCGCGCGTTCCCATTCTCCCGCGAAGCAGAACGCCTCGAAGAGAAACGTGCGCAAGGTGACATCGGTCGGGTTGGCCTTTACGTCGCTGATAAGTTGCTCGACGGCTCCTTCAAGCTCACCGGCATCAAGCAAGGCTTTTGCCTTTTCCATCTTCGGAGTCTCCCTCTATTCCATAACGCGGAATGCAGGCTTCAAAAGTGCCAAACTACTTTTCTAAATTCGCGGGCGCACGTAAGTTGGTAAAGAGACTGCGCTCGAACGGGCTATTTGCGCTGGACGGCCTGAGCGTCGCTTTGACCGGGACGCCGCCGATGTTGAATTGCAGCGTATACTGGTTATCGCCCGTCTTGCTGGCTCCGCCCGCATTGAACATCTTGAACAAGCCCCATTCGCCGGGGAAAGATTTCTCCGCCGGCTCGCCGCCGCTCGGTAGGACTGTCATCCGCACGCCGGACGCGCCTGAGCGCGCAGGCCAGATGAACTTAGCGGACGCCGGAGAAGCGCCGCGCGTCTCGACCCGCGTGCCGTCAATCTCAAGCGTGATGTCCGTATCCTTCACGGCTTGCAGCGTGATGTCATAGCTCACCTCCGGCTGCTGCCCGTTATTGGGGAACATCGCCTCGCGCAATTTACGCGCGCTGTTCAGGTACTTGATGAAATCATCTGAGAACTTAAAGACGCTCGACTCTTTGAGCTTCCATTGTCCCTGTGCGTCTTCAAACGAAGCGGAGAGCCGCTCGTTAAAGAAGACGGAGAACTGCCCGTTGCTCGGGTTCAGGAACCGCGCGAGGTCTGTGACGCTGGATTCGCCGGTGTCCGTGAACGGGAAGCCGGATTCGAGCGCGTGCGCTTTCGGATACACCTGCTCGCGCCACGTCTTTTCAATCTCCTTGTAACCCTTGCCGTAAACCAGCACGCGCAAATTATCGAGCGGCTGTTTGAGCAGCCCGGCGACATCAGCCGCCGCAGCCGTCTTGAATGGGTCGAGCATGCGCGAGACGTTCTGCTCGGCTTTCTGCAATCCGATCTCATCCTTGCCGGAGGCCAGAGCCTTCTGCGTCTGCGCCAGTTGCTCTGCCGAAAGAGTTTCGAGCGGGTCAAGCACGCGGCGCAGTTCTGCGCGGTATTGCGAGATGGGCGCGGAATCCGTCTTGCCCTTCTCGGTCTGCGCGAACTGGAAGAGCGGGCGAAACTCTTTTTCGACTTCCGTGTTGCCGCCCGTCGCTGTGTCTTCGGGACTCACGAACCAGCTCTTAATCCAAGCCCACCAGCCTTGCTCTTCGGGCTTCGCAGAGAGATTGGTATTGCGCGCGACTTCCTGCATCACGCGCTCAAGGGGTGAGTCAGTGGACGAGAGAGATTTTAAGCCATCTACGGCATCTTCTTTCGCTGCGAAATCGCGCACGCTCATGCCGCGCACAAACTTGCGCCACTGGTCTGTGTACTCGCGGAAATACATCGCTTGCAGCTTGCCTATCTCGTCGCCCTGCGTGGCCGCGCTCGCCGCCGCCGCGCCCATCACCCAATCGTCTTTGCTGATCTCTTCATTGGCGGTCTCAATCGCCTGCTTGACATGATCTCTGTAGCCTTCGATGGTAAAACTTCCCGGCACTGTGTAGGTGCTATTGAGCACGCCGCCGCCGCGCCCCGCGAGAATCGTTTCCAGATTTATAGGATTAACTTTGGTGTTGATCTCGGTCGTGATGCGTTTATAGAAACGATTGACCGCAGGATATTCCTGCAACTTGAGACGGGCTTGAGAGACAAGCTGCGGGTCAACCCTTATGTGCGGAAAGTCGTTGCGGTTGGCCTGTTTAGCCCAGAAATCGAGTTGCTGGTGCGAGAGCAGTTCCATGTCTTCCGGCGCATACTTTTTCCAGTAATCGCGCAACTGGTTGGCAAGAAACGTCGGCTCGATGTTTTCTATGTGATCGCTCGAAAGCATCAGGTAAGCTTTCAGCAAATCATAATGCCGCCCTAGAATCTCTTCCTTTGTGGGCGCAGCCGTTTGCGCGTCCGTTGATGAAGATGAGCTGGTCGAAACAGGCGGAGGCATGACCGGATTTCCGGCAGCGAAGGCGCGCAGGTCGCTTTCAATCGCGCGCACGACGGGCTTCTTAAAACGCTGCTCGATAATGTCAAAGTAGAGCGGGCGCAGTTGCTCGTTCAGGCGATTACCCGAATACATCCCGAACCGCATGTAGAGCGGCGGCCTTACCTGATCGTGCTGGTCGAGCCGCGCCAGCAGTTCGCGCAAGTCGTCCGCGGATTCAATCTCGACGCGCGCCGCCGCAGGCTCTTTCTTGAGCACATCCTTGCCTTGATCCTGATTGACAATCTCAAGCACGCGCCCGCCGCTCATCACGCCCTCTTCGAGCAGCCGCCGGTTAGCGAAGAATGAAATCATCGCTCCGACCAGAAACAAAAACAGCAGGACGCCTCCGGCGATGAGCAGGATGTCGCGCCAGCGCGTCGGGCGTTTCTTCAAAGCCTGAAACGAAGCCGCGAGGTCTTTGTCGCGCAGCACGACCTCTTTAAAAAATCTCTCTGTGAAATACCCTTGCCCGACCGGGCGCAGGACTTCCGCGACCGGCTCTTCTCTGTCCATCGCCGTCGTCGTCATGCCGTCAACGGGAGCGACCTCGCGCTCCCTGCCGCCGCCGTCCGCGCCGTCTGTCAGGGTCGCCGTAAAGTAGAAGCCGCGCAGCAAGGGGCTTTCGCTGAAAGGGTTGGGACGAAAGAGGACGGAGGTAAAAAGGCCGAGCTTGCGGCGCGCTTCGCTGAAGCGAGACGGAAAGCTAAAAACGCGCAGCTTCTGTGCGGGCTTGGCGGGGACGGCGAGACGCAGGAAGCGGTGACGCACCAGCGAGCCGTAGAGCAAATCAAACTCCGCATCGAACATCGCGTGCGCGTTGACGCTCTTTTCGAGCGGAATGGTCGCGCCCCACACTTCCGCTTTGCCTTCGCGCCGCGAGGCGTCAAAGAAATTCCCGAAACCTTCGATGGTATCCGCGTTGGTAAAGATAAGATAAACCGGAAAGCGATTCTTGACGCGCTGCATCACGTCATCGAGCCGAGCGCGCAGGATTTTCGCCTGCTGCTCGATGTCCGTCTCGCTCAGGCGCAGCACACCCGACGCGCTGACGGCTAAGAGAAACCCGTCAACGGGGCGCTCCCCGCGATACTTGCGCAGGGTTTCAGACAGCGCAGCCCATTCGTCTCGGTCGGGGCTGTCGTTTTGATAACGCCCCGCTGTATCCAGAAGCAGCGCGACATCCGTCACGCGCCATTCGCAGTTGCGCGTCGGGCGCACGATGGTAGATTCTGCGCGCCGCTGGCTCGGCAGCGTCTGAAAATCAAGGCCGGATGAGAGCAGCAGCGAAGTCTTGCCGCTCTTGAGCGGCCCTGCGGTCACATACCACGGCAGGGCGTAAACAGCATCGCCGGATTTCTGCGCGCCGAGCTGCGTGCTTCTGAGCCACTGCACGGCCTCTTCCGCGCCGCGCGACAATTCCTCAAACGCACGCGACGGAGCCGAAGAAGCTTTGCCCTTCTTCCCGTCCTCACCGGCGGCATCTTCCGCTCCGGCGGCGGCGGCCTCGCGTTTGCGCGCGCGCCGCTTACGGACAGAGTTAATGACCAGCGCGAACGGTAAAGTTAAGAGAATCAGCGCGACGAGAACGATCTGGTAAGTAAGCCCGAAGCCGAACTGCGGCCCCAGATAAAACACGATAAGGCTGGCAATCCCGTAGAAGGTAACGAGGGACGAGATGCCTAAAGCATATTTAAGTTGGTCGCCGTGCCCGGACATTACTCACCGCCTCTGGGTGTCTGGTGAAAGCAAGAACCAGCAGATATTCTTTAATGACAAAGGAACAGACTGCAATAGATTGCCTTGCGCGGGGCTTCCGAAGCCCGGCTTCTGATGAGACGAAGCCGATTGCGAGTTCCTGACCTTCTCTCCTTGCGAAAGCTGTGACCGCCTGATTATCAAAAGTCTTTGCTAACGTGTCTCTGGCCAAAAAACAGCCGGGATTTTTTTAGAAGCTCAGATTGCCTTGCATGTGTATCGCACACACTGTTTGCCTGTCAAGCATTCAAGACAACGCAAATTACAAGAAAGGGGGAAATAGGGTAAAAGGAAAATAGGGAAATAGGGAAATAGGAAGCACACACCGCGTTCTTTTCTTCCTATTTCCCTTTTACCCTATTCCCCCTTTATCTTAACAACTGGTCTATCGCTTCATTCAAATTCTTCGTCAGCACGAAATTGAGCGTCACGTAAATGATGAGCGCGAGAAATGCTCCTGCGCCCGCGCTGATCCAGGCCCAGAGCGGCAGCCCTTTATCGCGCGGCGGCTCCGGCTGATCCGTCACGCGCCAGTGCGGCGACAGCTCGCCCTCCTGTAGACGCCCGACTTGGCGCAGGCGGTCGGCTGTGTTTTCAATCACGCCCTTCAACTGGTCTTCCAGATAAATCTTATATTTGCCCTTAAAGCCCAAGAGCATGCAGATATAATAGACTTCGACCACATCGGCTTCCGTCTCAATTGCGAGGAGCAGTTGGTCCAGCCGCTCAAAGAATTTGACGCCCGCCAGATGCTCTCCGAAGTATTCAAGCTGGAGCGGGAATTTTTCCCATTCCTCGCGCAACGGAAAGTCATTCGTCAGCACCGTCTCGTCCATAAAAGCCGCGAGCGCAAACTTGACAGTGTTGGTTTGCCGCTCGCTCAGGCGAAGCTTGCCCGCGCGCTCTTCCATCTCAACCAGCAGCCCCGCCACCTGCGGGCGTAGCTCATTCGACGGCGCGACGATGCCCGCCTGCACTTTCATCACCAGCTCTAACACCGGCGAAGCGAGACTCACAAAATCGCTGCCGCCCCTTGCGGCGCGGCGGCTCATCGCGGCGGCTCTACGGTCTGCTGTAGCGCTCATAATTCAAGTGATAAGTGATAAGTGATAAGTGATGAGATAAGAAGATTGTTATTTCTTATCACTCATCACTTATCACTGCCTTTAGGGTTTGACCGCGTACATCTCTAAAATCTCGTCCGGGATTTCGTCGGGCACATAGACGGCGATGGTCTTTGAGCCGCGAATGCCTTCCCAGTATGGGCCAATCGTATCGAGCATGAAATAGTGAAAGCCGACGCGCGTCGGGATTGGCGCGGGCGGCGGCGAAGCATGCGTCAGGGTCACTCCCGGCAAGGCCGAGCCAATGACAGCATCAATCACATCGCGCGAAGCGATCTTGACGACGCGCGGCACGCCTTCGATCAGGCGGCTCTCAGGCACTTGCGCACGCACTCCCAGATAGAACCCTGCTTCCTGTAACAGCCGCTCGTCCTGCACACGCCCGACATACAGCGATTCGCGCGTCTTCTCCAAAGGAATCGGCACGCAACGGGTCGGAATCACGGTTTCGAGCAATTCACGAATCAGCGCGGAAAGCTGGCTGAAAGTGAAATACAAATCCTGATGCTCGTAGCGCACGATGTCCTTCGGATGATAATCGGTGGTAAAGGTCATCAAACGCCCGCACAGCTCTGCCATCTCGAAATACAGTCGCTCCGGATGCACGAGCGGCGTGCGAAACAAATGCGCCAGTCCCGGAATCGAAGAGTTGACCGTATGCAGCAGCCAGAAGACTGCGACTTCTGAAGTCGTGAAATCCGCGAGCGAGGCAGAGCGTTGCCGCCTTTGCTCGCCGAGCGAGCTGCTTTTGGTAATCAATATCTCGACCAGTTGGCGCAGCATGTTGACGAGCCACGGCGAGGCCGTCGTCGAGAGCGCGGGCGGAATATAATTTTCCGAGAGCGTCAACTGTCCCGTCGCGGTGCGCTCGACCTCTGCGATCTTGATTGAGCTGTAGCCGTCTCTCAATTCGTCCGCGAACAGGATGCGCAGGTTGCTGCGCGCAAACGAGAGCGGCTGTTCGTTCTCGCCCGTCGTCTCATCGGGGACGAGGCCGCCGTCCTGCTGAAAGCGCACCATCTGATCGGGCGCGCCGCCGTTCGCTTGAAAATTCGCCGCGCCGACGCGCTTGACCGGAATCGCTAAGTGGACTTCGAGGCGTTCGGCCTCCGGGTGAAAATGGTCTTCGATGGGGCGCGGGTCAGGAGCCATGTCCGTCTGCGGGATGTTGAGCAACAACCCGTCGGGCATGATGCCGCGACAGAGCACGATCTGAAACTGGCCGTTGGCGACGGCCTCGCGGTTGACCTGTAATTCAAGGATGCCCCACTCGTAGGGCATAACGGAAGCCAGACGTGAACTGACGAGGTCTTCGTAGTAATTGTCCCACTGCTGGAAATGATGTGGGGTCAACAGCATCCCTTCATTCCAGACAATCTTGCGATACCGGGTCATAGGTTACCGATCATCTCCCGTCAATCTCGAAATCATAGCTGATGGCAAAAGGCTTGCCGGAACGGATGGCCGCCTCATAACTTACCTCGGCGCGGGCGGGAACATTTTCAGAGGAGTAACGCTGTCGGGCAAACCAGAGCGCACCGACCCTGCCGCTGCTGCGGCACATTATATCGTCCCTTGAACCCGAAGCTTCAAGATTTTGGTCTCTCAAGTATAATTTGTCAACGTGGGCAAGAAAGCAGCGAGTTATGTCTCTTTTTCTTTGCTCAAGCTAAAGTCAATCATCTGTCCTACACTTATTCGATCATAAATGGCTGTCATTTCTTCTTTACTTTTATCCTTAGATAGAAAACGAAATGACGATGCTGCTAAATAATCAAGGTGCTCCTCAAAAGCTAACCAACGTCGCCCTTCATTTTCAGCCACATAGCCGGTAGTATTTGACCCTGCGAAAATATCAAGGACAATATCGTTAGGTTCGGTGAGAAATCTGAT
>JACMLC010000662.1 GCA_014379795.1 Pyrinomonadaceae bacterium | reverse complement strand
CATTTCGCCGAAGAAGTTTATGCGACTTCAAAGCGTGAGCGTGAAGCGCGCGGGGGAGCGCGGCCACAGGAACAGGTTCTTGATCTCGAATAGGGACACTTGAAAAACATTCTATGAGCAGCCAACCGATTGACAATGCCGCTAATCAGCAGATGCCGCCGCCGCTTCAGCCCGCCGAAGGAACCGAGCTGATTGCGATTCGTGACCTCAAAGTCCATTTTGATCTGGGGGGCGGCACGTTCCTTGACAAGCTGGTTGGCGGAAGCCCGGTCCGGCGCGTCGTCAAGGCAGTGGACGGCGTGTCAATAGATATTTATCCGGGCGAGACTCTGGGTTTGGTTGGCGAATCTGGCTGCGGCAAGTCAACTTTGGGACGCGCACTGCTGCGCCTTACCGAGCCGACCGCAGGGCATGTCTTTTATCGCGGGCGCGATCTGGCTCGCCTTTCGCGCGGCGCGATGCGCGAACAGCGCAAGCACCTTCAGATGATTTTCCAAGACCCGTATGCCTCGCTCAATCCGCGCATGACCGTCGGGCAGATTATCGGAGAGCCGATTGAAACTTTTCGCCTCGCGCGCGGCAAAGAGGCTGACCAGCGCGTGCAGGAGCTGATGGAAACCGTCGGACTCAACAAGCGTTTTATCAAGCGTTACCCGCACGAGTTTTCGGGCGGGCAAAGGCAGCGCATCGGCATCGCGCGCGCCCTCGCGGTTGAACCGGAATTTATCGTGGCGGACGAGCCGATCTCGGCTTTGGATGTTTCCATTCAGGCGCAGATCATGAATTTGATGGAACGCCTGCAACGCCAGAAAAATCTCACGTACCTTTTCATCTCGCATGACCTGCGTGCGATTCGTCACGTCTCTGACCGTGTGGCGGTGATGTATCTGGGCAAGCTGGTTGAGATCGCTGACGCCAAAACGATTTATGACGAGCCTTTGATGCCATACACCAAAGCTCTCATCTCCGCCGTGCCTGTTCCAGACCCGGAGGTTGAAGCGAGCCGTCAGCGTGTCGTGCTCGAAGGCGATGTGCCGTCGCCGATTAACCCTCCGCCCGGTTGTCGTTTTCACACGCGCTGCCCGTATGCTATTCCGGCCTGTCAGGAAGTTATTCCTCCGCTGGCGGAAATCAAACCCAATCACTTTGCGGCCTGCAGTCGCATTAGCCCGGAACAACCGGACATAGATAGGGTCGCCCCCGGAGATGCGCCGGGACTCCGAGACGCACAGAACATCATCGGTTCGTGAAAATTTCACGATATTAAACATATTTACAGATAAGAGCTGATAAAAGATTGTAGGTTCAGCTCAAATGTTGCCCCGTGTCTATGCAGTATGCGCTTGTTAAAAGGCTGCTAGGCACTTATACTCTGGCGCTTGGGTGGTGGCCGCGAACCCCTCCCGACCACGCTGAACAGGCGCGCGTGCGGGCGCGCCCCATATCTCAGAACGCGCGGAAACCAACCTGCCAACCGCACTTCGGAAACGACACACGTGAACCTTTTGATGATGGAAGATCAGGCTGCGCCGTATGAGAGCGAGACAAGAGGAGCGCCGCCAGACCAGTCTGCACCCGCAAACTGGGCTGACGCGCAGAACTCTCTGGCCGCTGCATCGGGGCTTTCCATCCTCCTCGTCGAAGGCCGACAGCCGCCCGCTCTCGCCGTCTCAAACAACAATTCTATCTGTCAGGCGTTTCAGTCTTCGCCCACACACGCGCACCTGTGCGAGCCTTATTGCGGCGACGCCTTCAAGCGCGCGATGCAGGCCGGAGAGGCTGTGCATTATTGTTGTCACGCGGGGCTGCACTGCATTGCGATGCCCGTCAAGCTGGAAGAAAAAAGAAAGCTGGCGGTTATTGGCGGGCGCGCATTTCTGACCACAGCCGATTACAGAGCCTTAGCCGAGCGTTTCCGCGCCGGAGATTTGCAAGACATGCTGTCGAGCGATCTCTTCAAGAATGTCGTCTTTGCCGCGCGGCAGGATTTGAACGATCTGGCAAAGCGCATCAACGCTGCCGCCATCGAGCACCGCGAACAAACGGTCGTCAATGCTTCGCCTCGCCCACAAAACAAAATTGTTCCGGCTGCAACCAAAGAAGAAGTAAAGCCTGCGGCGGTGGTTTCGAGCACAGAAAACATTCCGTTCGAGGGGCCGGTTGACGAAGCTTGCAGGGCTGCGCTGCTGGCGTTTGCAGACAAACACAGGCTCGGCTCGCTCGCGCTTCTGCTGCGCGTCAAAGAGGGCTTCGAACAGGTGTTCGTATTGGGCGGATTCGCTACACAGTCTCTGAATCTGAATTTCGAGATTAAGGACGCGCGGCTGCTTGAAGCGGCGCGGCGCGGCGCATCGCTCGTGATGGGAAAAACGCCCGCCGGAATTGAAGCGGCTGCGAACACGAGCGCGGTCAAACGTCAAAGCAGTAAGAATTCTTTAGAGCTGTTCCCGCTCATCATCGGCGATGAAGTCAAAGGAGCTTTGCTGGTCGGAGACGCCGAGTTGGATGTGGAAAAGCGAAGAGCCATCACAAGCTTTTGTCACGAGATGGCGATGCCGCTCGAAGTCTTGCGCTTGCGCGATGAGCTTGACCGGCGCGCTCGCTTTGCCGACTCTCTGCACAGCTTTAGCACGCGCCTCAGCATCAGCGATCCGGCGGAAACTTATTTCTCTATCCTGCGCCACTCCGCAGAGCTTTTGCACGCAGAGCGCGGCTCGCTGCTGCTTTATGATGAAGCTTCGAATGAGTTGTCCGTCAAGGCCGCGTTCGGCCCGCGCGCGGCGGCGGCCAGCGCAGCGCGTGTGCGTCTCGGGGATGGAGTTTCCGGCGGCGTGCTGCTCAACGGTCGCCCGCTTATCGTGCGCGATACCGAAGCCGCAGGGTGCGCGCCCGCGCCAGCCGACAGGCTTTACAAGACAAACTCTTTTATCAGCTTTCCCATCAGTATCGGCGGGCGCAAGGTAGGCGTCTTCAACGTTACGGATAAGGCAGACGGCAGCGCGTATAACGAAGCTGATCTG
Source organism: Pyrinomonadaceae bacterium (assembly GCA_014379795.1). Taxonomy (GTDB): domain Bacteria; phylum Acidobacteriota; class Blastocatellia; order Pyrinomonadales; family Pyrinomonadaceae; genus JACMLC01. The sequence continues at coordinate 505 of JACMLC010000662.1, read as the reverse complement.
GGGTTGATTGAAACCATCGCGCCGCAGATGGCGCTCGCGCTTGATCGCGCAGAGTGGCAAGAGAAGGCCGCGCAGTTTCAGTTGATGTCAATCACAGACCCTTTGACAGGGCTGCTCAATCGTCGTTATCTCGAAGAGCGATTGTTGGAAGAGCTGAAACGCTCAGAGCGGCAGAGCTATGCAATGAGTTTTATCATGCTCGACATAGACGACTTCAAATATTATAACGACCATAACGGGCATCCGGCGGGCGATCTGGCTCTGGAGATGACCGCGCAATGTTTGAAATCCGTGTTGCGCGCAGCCGATGTCGCATCGCGTTACGGAGGTGAGGAGTTTTGCATCCTGCTGCCGCAAACTTCGCTGGATGAAGCGCATGCTATTGCAGAACGCATCCGGCGCAGAGTCGAACGCACACGCTTTCCGCATGGAAAAACTCAGCCGCTCGGCATGTTGACGGTGAGCATCGGAGTCTCTGCTTTGGACGAGAAGCTGAACACTCCTG
>JACMLC010000661.1 GCA_014379795.1 Pyrinomonadaceae bacterium | reverse complement strand
GCGATCTTCGGATTCGCTCTGCCAGTCCGGGTAACAGGGATTGATGCGCCCGAAGTCCGTCAGCAAAGAGACGAGCCGCCCTCTGCGCTGGTAGACGCCGTTGCGTATGCGATGCGTGCGATTGACTTCAGCCCAAGAGAGGAATGACATAAAAAGAAGCAGGGTAAAAAGGGTAATAGGGTAATAGGGAAATGGGGAAGAAAAGAATTCGTTGCGTGCTTCCTATTCCCCTATTTCCCCATTCCCCTATTACCCTTGCTTTATCCTGTCCCTGTTTACTCCATCGCTGCCAGCGTGGCAGCGAGCGAGCGGAAGATGTCGCGCCCGTCGGAGGAGCCGAGGAGGTCTTCGCAAGCGCGCTCAGGGTGCGGCATCAAGCCCAAGACATTGCGCTCGCGGTTGCAGATGCCGGCGATGTTGTCGCGCGAGCCGTTGGGGTTCGCCGCTTCCGTCGCTTCGCCACGCTCGTCGCAGTAGCGCAGGACGATGCGGTCTTCGCGCCGCAGTTCTTCAAGCGTCGCGTCGTCGCAGACATAATTCCCCTCTGCGTGAGCGATGGGGATGCGCAAAACCGTCCCGCCCTTTAATTGATTTGTAAAAGGCGTCTCTGTGGTTTCGACGTGGACGTTGACGTGGTCGCAGATGAAATGCAGATCGCGGTTGCGCATGAGCGCGCCGGGCAACAGTCCCGCTTCGCACAGGATTTGAAAGCCGTTGCAGATGCCCAGGACAAAGCCTCCGCGCGCTGCAAAATCCCGCACGGAATTCATCACCGGCGAGAAACGCGCGAGCGCGCCCGCGCGCAAGTAGTCGCCGTAAGAAAAACCGCCGGGAATAATCAGAGCATCGTAAGCGTTGAGGTCTGTGTCTCGATGCCAGATAAAATCAACGGGCTGGCCGACGTGCTTTGAAATCACATGATAAGCATCATGATCGCAATTTGAGCCGGGAAAAACTATGACGCCGAATTTCACTTATTCAATCTCCACGCGATAGTCTTCGATGATGGGATTGGACAAGACCTCGCGCGCCATGCGGTTTGCGGCCTCGCGCGCTTCCGTTTCGGCGAGCGTGCCGTCCAGCGCGATCTCGAAATATTTTCCCTGCCGCACATCGGCGATGCCGCCGTAGCCTAGCAGCTCGACGGAATGCTGTATGGCCTTGCCCTGCGGGTCAAGCACGCCCTGCTTTAAGGTGACGTAAACTTTGGCTTTCATGCTCTTGGGGTCGCTCCCTCTTTTAATTGCAATGAGAATAATACGGCAAAATGTTGCGCGGCGCGTAGTCGTTGGCTTAAGATTCGCGCCACACATGAAAAAATTGTGACAAAAACATCAGGGACGGACGCGCCCCATAAAATCGTCAGGCTCTTGACCCGAACACTATTTCAATCAGAACAGGAGAAGTAATCATTATGCAGAACCCTCCGCCCGATCAGGGCTACGGCAACTACGGCGCGCCGCCGCCAGGCGCAGGAGGCCCGACCGGAAAATCGGCCATCGGGCTGGATAGCAATCTGGCCGCCGCGCTCGGCTATCCCATCGGCATTCTCGCCATCGTCAATCTGGTGATGGAGAAGGAAAACCGCTTTGTCCGCTTTCACGCGATGCAAGCCATCGTGCTGATGGCGCTCGGCATCGTTCTCAGCATCGTCCTGTTTGTTGTATTCATTGTCCTTACAATGCTCGGCGCGATGCTTGCCAGCGCCTCTGGCTCGGCTGTCGGATCGTTGTTCGGCCTGCTCGGATTTCTCCTCTGGCTGGTCTTCGGGCTAGCCATGCTCGGCGCGGTCGCAATGGCTGCCTTCAAGGCTTATCAGAACGAGATGTACAAGCTGCCCATCATCGGCAACATAGCCGAGAAGTTTATTAAGTAGTGACGAGTGACAAGTGACGAGTGACGAGATAAAACAAAATCTTACTTTTCACTCGTCACTTGTCACTCATCACTGCTCTTCAAAGACGCGCGCGAAGATGGCGTCCACGTTTCTGAGATAAGTGTCGAACGAAAAGACGCGCGCGATCTCTTCCGGCGCGAGGTGGGCGCGGATGTCCGCGTCTTCCATGAGCAGCGTCTGAAAATCTTCGCCTTCGTCCCAGACACGCATCGCGTTGCGCTGCGCCCATTCGTAAGCCTCTTCGCGTGAAATCCCTTTTTGCGTTAAAGCGAGCAGCAATTGCCCGCTAAAGACAAGGCCACGCGTCGCGTTCAAGTTTTCCAGCATCCGTTCTGGATACACGACCAGCCCATCCAGCAGCGATGCTGTTTTAGCCAGCATGTAATCGAGCGTCGCAGACGAATCCGGCAAGACGATGCGCTCTGCCGAAGAATGTGAGATGTCGCGCTCGTGCCAGAGGGCTACGTTCTCAAGACCGACGATTGAGTTGGCGCGCACCGTCCGCGCCATGCCGCAGATGCGCTCTGACAAAATCGGATTGCGCTTGTGCGGCATGGCGGAAGAGCCTTTCTGCCCGCGCTTAAATTTCTCCTGCGCCTCGCGCACTTCCGTGCGCTGCCAGTGGCGGACTTGCAACGCAAACTTTTCCAGAGAGGAAGCGATAATTGCCAGCGTGCATAAATATTCCGCATAACGGTCGCGCTGGATAACCTGTGTCGAAACCGGCGCGGCGCGAAGTCCCAAAAGCTGGCAAACTTTCTCTTCAACAATCGGGTCTAGATGTGCGAACGCTCCGACCGCGCCGCTGATTTTTCCCACCGCGACTCTTTCGCGCGCACGCACCATGCGCTCACGATTGCGGCGCATCTCTTCATACCAGAGCGCGAACACGAGGCCGAAAGAAGTCGGCTCGGCATGGATGCCATGCGTGCGCCCGATCTGCGGCGTGTCCTTAAACTCAAACGCGCGCCGCTTTAAGACTTCTATCAGCGCGTCAATCTTTGCTAATAAAATATCGCACGCATCGCGCAAGAGGAGCGCGTTCGCGGTGTCCACCACATCCGAAGATGTCAGGCCGTAATGCACAAAGCGCGATGACGCGCCGATGGCTTCCGCCAGATTGGTCGTGAAAGCGATGACATCATGGTCTGTCGTCTTCTCAATCTCGTTGATGCGCTCGACCGTGAACGCGGCGCGGCTTTTAATTTCTTCCAGAGCCTCGCGCGGAATCGTGCCCATCTCCGCGTGTACCTCGCAGACGGCCAGCTCCACCTCAAGCCATTTCTGAAACTTGTTCTGCTCAGACCAGAGCGCGCCCATTTCGGGCAATGTATAACGTGCAATCATAGTCCCAAGTCCCAAGTCTCAAGTCCCAAGTCTCAAATCAACGTTGCCCTATCTTGGGACTTGAGACTTGAGACTTGGGACTTATTTTAACG
>JACMLC010000660.1 GCA_014379795.1 Pyrinomonadaceae bacterium | reverse complement strand
GTCTTGGTTGTCGCATGGCTGTCTTTGCTTCGCTCGCCTTTGTTCAAAGTCAGCAGGATTTGAAGGTCATCCGCCGCAGGCGCGTGAGCCGAAAGCGCTGGGGCGCAGAGCAGAAAAATTAAGGCGATGATTCTTTTCATGTTCTCTCCGTAAATGCGCAAGCTGTATTTCTACACTCTTATACCAAATTGCAGTTAAAAAGAGGATAGACGATTCACGAAGCCACACAAAATGAAAAACTTTTGCTCGCAGTTTAGTGCGCTTTTGTGTAGCTCCTCTGTTTTCTCTTCTATGGCGATTCGATATTAGTGGATGGTTTGTCGAATTTGCGGGACATCGTAGATGCGCGTCGCGTCGCTGCCGGTCTCGATGGCATCGAGTAGCGCGGCGTTCATCTGCGCGAGAGTGACGAGGCCGAGACGTTGTGCGCTCTCTCTGGTAGAAGGAATCATCTCCATCACTTTGTAGACGGGCAAGAGCAGGTAAGGCCAGCGATGTCCGGGGCCGAGCACGTACCAGGGGCGCAGGATAGTGGCTTTCAATCCGCTCTCACGAATCAGCTTTTCACCTTCGGCGCGGACTTCCTGATAGGCTTTCATAATCGGAGCGGGCTGCGCGACGCTGAGATAGACAAAGTGTTTGATGCCGGCTTCGACGGCTGCTGGAACTGAGGCGCGAATCGAGACCAGATCAATCTCGCGGAACTGTTTGGCTTTAGCCGGAGACGGGCGCGGCACACCTACAAGCTGCACGAAAGTTTCTGCGGGCTGAATTTTTTGGGCGAAAGATTCTTTGTCCAGAGCGTTGCCCGCGACTGCGACACATCCTTCGGGCAGCTTCGACTCCGAACCCGGACGCACAAGGGCGCGCACCGAATGCCCGCGCTTTAACAACTCCGGTATCAGCTTGCGTCCCAGGTAACCCGTCCCGCCCGTGATAAAGATTCGCTTTGCCATCTCACTCAACCGCTCCTGATGTGATACTACGCGAATTACGATGCCGATGGATTTGTCGGATAGAAACGGGAAAAAGGGGAATGGGGAAATGGGGGAATAGGAAGCATGCAACCACATCTTTTTCTTCCTATTCCCCCTATTCCCCTATTCCCCCTTCTTTGTTGTCGCCGGTTCGGCAAAGCGAATCCCAGCCATATTGCTTGCCATCATTCCCAGTATGAGCAAGGGAACGAAGAAGGCTTTTCGCGTCAGAGCCATGTTTTATTGCTCCATGAAATATAAAAAGTCAGGCGACAGGGGTCTTGAGCTATTACGAAAATTCGGATGTCAAAGGTTTCGCGCCGGACGCTGATATGATAATCATCCAGCCGACAATCTGCTACAATACTGCCTCAAGAGGGGAAAATTATGAAATTCTTACGCTTCGCTTTTTTGACGGTCTTCATTTTGTCTTGTGCCGCCGTCGCATTCGGGCAAAAGTCACTGTGCGCGCTCAAAGAGGCTCCTGAGTTCAGGGGTTTTCACTTGGGCATGACGCTGCTCGAAGTCAGAGGGCAGCTTGAAGATACGACGCTCTTTGACATCAACACGCCAAGCGGCGCGACAGGCTCGCACGCCGTCCGCATCTCCGCCGCAGAGCTGAAGGAAAAGCTTGCCGAAGGAATTGATGAAATCAATCTGGCTTTTGTGGATGGCAAGCTGGCCGTCATAAAAGTAACTTATAACGGCGCGATGACGTGGACGAACGCGCAGGACTTTTTGACTAAAGTGTCGGAGACTCTGGGCATTCCAAAACCCGCCGCTCCCGATTCATCCAGAAGCAGAGGAAATGAAAAATATAAGGTGGAGTGCAAAACCTTCGCCGTGACGCTCGCATACGCTTTCGGCAACTCGCCCAACTTCACCATCAACGACCTCGCCGCGCAAAAACTCGCAGACCAGCGCAAAGGTGATGAAGGCGAAGTCCGCAAGGTTATCATCAGCCCCAACACAACACGCAGACCGTGAAAGACAAGGATGAAGGATGAAAGTGATGCTATTTCAAGATGAGCAGTTCAAGGCTTGAATAGCATGCCTGTCATCTTTCATTTATTCGTTTAGCGTTCAAGGAATTCTGTCAGCAGCTTGTGAAAGTGATGCACGCCGTTCTCGCGTTTGACTGAGTAGCGACCCTTGGTGTAGTTGCGCGAGCGCAGGCCGCGCTGGACGGCTTCGCAGATGCTGATGTCTTCAAGCTGAATCTCGTCGCTAAACTCGATAGTGCTTTCAATCTTCTCGCGCACAACAGGCTTTTCCGGCTCGCGAAAATACCACTCGAAAATTGTCAGCGTGCGCGCTGCCCCGAGCGGGACGATCAGGTTGGTCGAGAAATTATCCGCGTATACGTTGAGCATCAGGTTCGGAAAAATCCAGAAAAATTGCGCTTTGTTTTCTTCCGTCTTCTCGCTGGCTCTTAAGCGAGCCTTGTCAACCTGTTTGATAGGCGCGTGTTGAATCGAATAAAGGTGGTGAGTCTCTGTGCGGTAGCGCGCGTAATCAATCTCGCGGTTGAGCGACGGGTGTACGATGGGGATGTGATAGCCTTCCAGATAATTGTCCACGTAAACTTTCCAATTACAATCAAGCTCCCAGTCTTTGCGCGCGGCAAGCCGCAGGCTGTGCCAGTCGTCGCGCTGCCCGACGCGCAACGGAATGTCGCCGAGCGTTTCGCTGAGCGGCGCGCACTCTCTATCAAGATTAACAAAGACGAGCGCGCCCCAAGTCTCGACCCTGAACAACGGCAAGCTTTGCTCTGCTTTGTTCCAGCACTCTACGCCTTCAAACTCCGGCGTCCCTGTCAGTCGCCCGTCCAGCGCGTAGCTCCATCCGTGATAGCCGCACTGAAAAGATTTACGCTGCCCAGAGCCGGACGCGACTGGCCCCGCGCGATGGCGACACACGTTCGAGAAAGCGCGCAGGGTTTCATCTGCGCCGCGCACGACGATGACCGGCTCGTCCGCGATTAAGGTCGTAAAAAATTGTCCCGGCTCCGAGACTTGCTCCGTGCGCCCTGCGAGTTGCCACGTCCGTCCAAAAACTTTTTCCTTTTCCAGTTCAAGCACGCTCGCGTCCGTGTACCAGCGGGACGGCGGCGTCGAAGCGTAGGCTAATCTTTCGTCAAATTTATAATCCTGATCGCTCAACTCTCATTCTCCATCATTCGATTGCTGTAAAGAGATATAGCCACAAAAAGGCACAAAAATCACAAGGGGGAAAACTTTGGATGCTCTGTTATTTGATTTCTTATGTGCCTCTTGTGCTTTTTCGTGGCTATCTTCCTGCTTAACGCGACCGACTTCGCCCCTTGCCTGCTGCGAGCTTCATTAACATGAAAGCCGGATAACTCGCCGCCAGCAAAAGGAGCGCGTATCTACTATTTTCCGTATCGCTTAAAATCGCTCCGACCAGAAATGCGATAGAGCAGAGCAGAGCCAGAGCGGTCGTCCACGGATAGCCCCACGCGCGAAAGGGTCGCGGCGCGTCCGGCTCGCGGCGGCGCAGCACGAAAAGAGAAGTGAAAGAAATCGCGTAGCTCGCCACAAAAAAGAAAGCGAGCACCGCGATGACGATGTTGAAAGTTCCGCTCAAGATAAATATCACCGCCACCAGTGTGCTGATAAAAAGCGCAACGGTCGGCGTCCCGCCCTGATTGACGCGCACTACGCGGCTGGTAAACAACTCGTCGCGGCTCATCGCGAACACCACGCGCGTCGCCATCAGGTGCAGCGCGTTGATGCTGCTCAGCAGCGAGATTATAGTCAGCGAGCGTATGATCGTGTCACCGTGCGCGCCGAAGATTTTCTGCGCCGCCGCGCCCGCCGCCAGATTTTGTCCAGCCATCTCCGCGAGCGGCAAGACATACAACAAAGCTATGTTGACCAGCAGGTAAATGACGATTACAGACAGCACGCTGCCCAGCAGCGAGCGCGGAATATCGCGCGCAGGCTCGCGCACCTCTTCCGAAAAATAGATGACGCCTGTCCACCCGTCGTAGGTATAAATCACTGCTTGCAGCGACAAAATCAGCGCGACCATCAGAGACGGATTCACCGCTGGCGGCAGCGCGCCTGATTCGTTAAAAGAGCCTCCGCTCCCCAAAGCAAAACATGCGGCTATCAGCGCGATGAAAGCCAGAGCCTTGAGCAAGGTAGTCAGTTTCTGTGTGCTGCTGCCCCAGCGCACGCCGCGCCATTGCAGCAGGGCAAAAGCGACTGTCACGAACACCGCGACAGCCTTGCCTCGCGTGGCGAGCGCAGGAATCAGCGCGCCTGCATACTCGCCTATGACCATCGAGACCAGCGCGGTCGAGCCGCACGTCCCGATCCAATCGCTCCACCCGACGACAAACCCTGCATAGCTGCCCAGCGCGCGTTGCGCGTACACGTACTGCCCGCCGGAGCGCGGCATCATCGTCGCCAGCTCCGCCATCGAAATCGCGCCGAGCAGCGCATACAATCCGCCCGCGACCCACACTGCGAGAAATAACCAGACTGTGGGCAATTGCGCGGCGACATCTCCCGG
>JACMLC010000659.1 GCA_014379795.1 Pyrinomonadaceae bacterium | reverse complement strand
GGCTTCCCGCAAGTGCGATTTCCAGAAATGAATGTTTGGCTCCGGCAGGGTGATGCCATTCGTGATGTGCAATCTCAAGTCGGCTGATGAAGCCTATCGAGTGGCGTGGCCGCGCAGCCCATTGAGGCATCGCCGTGAGCTTGGCTAAATTCTCGATGACGCGCGGATCGGTCGCCTCTTGAAAGACAACGATGTCAGGAGAGACAGCGCGAATTACTTCGGCTATGCGCGACTCTCGGCGGCCTCCGCCAAAGCGTATGTTGTAGCTCAGCAGTTTGACCTTCACGAAACTTCTCTGGCCTCTATGATCGTGAAGTAGGGTTGGCTAAACAGAACATCGCGGGCAAACAGAATCATGTTCGACGTGGCTTGAATATTGACGGGTCGCCCGACCATTTGTTGGAGCTGCTTGCGCAGTGCATTCAGCGCGGGCGCGATGGTCGGGGCTTTATCGCCCAGAGGCTTGGTGTGCAGAGACGGGATGTAAAATTCATCTTCGTTCCAGCACTGCATCACTTCGTCGCCGATGAGCGTCACATCAAGGTCGCTGGTTCCTTTGCCGTCCGCATCAAACGGCAAGCCGTCCTCATAACGCTCGTTCGTGACGACGCTGCCGCGCAGCGCGACTCCGGTTCCCGGCGGCAGGCCGTCGCGCAGCTTGGAGCAAAACTTTTCGAACCGCGCGCGGTCTCCGTCAAATCCGAGCCTGATGATGCGCTCCAGAATCTCATCATCGGTCATCTCTTTAGCATCTTTAACCATGCTTCCTTGTCCCAACCTCCAGACAGGCTTTTGCTCGTAGACATTATTTTCTATTCATTGGCTTTGACAATCAGCAGCGTCTGGTCGTCGCCTCTTTCGCGCTCACCAGACCATTTATCAATCTCTTCAAACAGAACGCGCCGCAAGTCGTGCGCCGACAGCGCACGATTCTCAATCGTAAAATTGACGATGCGCTCTTCGCTGTATTCTTCTCCGGCTTCGTTCTCGGCCTCGCTGATGCCGTCTGAGAAAATCATCAGCACCTCGCCCGGCTCAAGCGTCGTGCGCGCTTCTTCATACTCCGCCCAATCAAAGGCTCCGACCATCATGCCGCCGGTCGAAAGGCGCTCTGCCGTGCCGTCCCTGCGCACCAGTATCGCGGCGTTGTGCCCGGCGTTGGTGTAGCGCAGGGTTCGCGTGCGGTCTTCGTAGAGCGCGAGAAAAAGCGTCGCAAAGCGATTGCCTTCCGTGCTCTGGCAGAGCTGCTTGTTGATGTTCGTGACCTTGCGCGAGACAGCGCCCTCTATGTCTGCGTCCGCCATCACGCGCGCCAAGACTTTGCTGCCGTCGCCCGCCGAAACCGCGACGGCGCGCTCTGCCATGCTCAGGCGTTCGGCGGTGATCGCGGCCTGCGCGCGCAGAGTGGCTTGCAGGTTGGACATGACGAGCGAGGCCGAAACGCCTTTGCCGGAGACATCGCCGAGCGCGAGCGCGACGAGGCCGGGCGTGACTTCTATATAATCGTAGTAATCCCCGGCGACGCCGCGCGCCGCGCGACATTCAGCGGCAATCTCTACGGAAATCAAATCCGGCACGCGCCCGGGAAAAAGTCTGGCCTGCACTTCGGCTGCGATTTCGACTTCGCGTTCAAGACGCTCGTGCACGACGCGCTCTTCCAAGAGCACTTCGATGTTCGCAGACATCTCGTTAAAGGCCGAAGCCAGCTCGCCGAGCTGGTCATGCGAACGCACATTGACGCGATGCGAGAAGTCGCCGCGCTTGATAAATTCGGTTGCACGATAAAGCTTATGAACAGTGCCCGTGACGGCGCGCGTCATCCATCCGGCGGCGAGCAGCGCGATTAATTCAAGCACGAGAAAAGTAATGCCGACGATTTTCAAAGCCTGCCGCCAGACCACGCCCATCTCGCTGTTTTCAAGAAACTGCTTGCTTGCCACTGCCCAAGACCAATCAAAGAGAAAGAGCAGGTGCGGCTGGCTCACGCCGCTCTCCCAATTCGTCGCCGGAGCCACGACCAGATAGGCTAAAGCCCCGCTCAGTGACTCGCCGAATTGATCCTTGCCAAATGTTTTTTCAATCTCTTCCCCGGGTTCCTGTGGGTGCCTTTCCCTGCCGATTTCAATCTGCCCGCCTCTGTCTTTCACGGCTCCAATGACAAAGTACGGGCGCAGGTAGATGCCCGTGCGGTCACGATATTCCTGAACGAGAGCGCGGCTGACGGGAACGACTAAGAGGAGCGTCACCGCATGGCCATCAACTGTCGCGCGTGACAGGGCGCGCACTGATGCAGAGCCAAACTTTTCTTTCTCGTCCGGCGGCAGCGCATAGGCAATGCCGCTCCAATCGCTGCGCCCGCGCGACCATT
>JACMLC010000658.1 GCA_014379795.1 Pyrinomonadaceae bacterium | reverse complement strand
GGGCAAGCAGGTCTGGCGCACGAACCGCGACATCGGCGGCAAGACGCAGCCGGTGCAGCGATCCGGGTGGGCGACGCCGTTCGTCTGGCGAAACGCGCTGCGCACAGAGATCGTGACGGTGGGGCCGGGCGAGGCGATCAGTTATGATCTGGCGGGGAAAGAGCTTTGGCGCATGTCGGGAATGGCGGCGACGCCGATACCGATGCCCTTCGCTTACGACGGGCTGCTGTACATAGATGGCGGGCGGGGAAAGCCTTTGTTTGCGCTTCGCCCAGGAGCCGCAGGCGACATCTCGCTCGGACAAGATCAAACCTCGAACAAGTTCATTGTCTGGTCGCAGGCGCGCGGCGGGACTTACCTGCCGACGCCCGTGGCTTATGACGGGGCAGTCTACGCGCTGACCGAGACGGGCATCCTGAGCCGCTTCGACGCCCGAACCGGAAAGATGACTTACCGGACGCGAATAGACCCGGCGGCGGCGGCTTTCACGACCTCGCCCTGGGCCTACAACGGCAAGCTGTTCTGCCTGAGCGAAGAGGGCCAAACGTTCGTGATTGCGACGGGCGAGAAGTTCCAGCTATTGCACGTGAATGCGCTGGACGACATGGCGCTGGCAACGCCGGCGCTGGTGGGCCAACGCTTGCTGATACGGACGGAGAGCCGGCTGTACTCGATCCGCCGTCGAAGATAAATGAGCAACGGGAAACCCGAATTTGCTTCCAAGTTGAAGCGCTTTCGCTCGCCGGTTGATTCGCGGGTTCGGCGCTTCCTTCCATGAAACATAATTAGGAGGCCACCATGCAAAGCGCTGCAAAAAATGTAACTGCTTATCTCGATGAAGTTCCCGCCGATAGAAAGGCCGCGCTCGTCAAACTGCGTGACCTGTATCGCACAACACTAAAAGGGTTCGAAGAAGCGATGAGATACGGCGGGCCATGCTACTTGCGCAATGGACAAGTGGAGGTGGGTTTTGCCAGCCAGAAGAATTTCATCGGGCTGTATTTCATCAGATTAGACGTGCTGAATGCCCATCGAGATTTGCTCAAAGCAAAAGGAGTGAGTTTAGGCAAGAGCTGTATCCGTTATTCAAAGCCTGAGAAGATTGACTTCAAGGTAGTGGAGATGCTGCTGAAGGCGGCACGGAAGTCTACCGGAGTCATTTGTGGTTAAGGTAATCAGATAGCGTAGCCAGCACGGCTTTAAATATTGGAAACAGAGTATGGTGATGCGCAAGATACTTGACCTTTTCCGGCGCGCGGAAAAGGTCAAACATATTATGAAAGATGAACTCTTTGGCTGCTGTATAAATTCTGAATCATCCCCTCTCGCCAACATTAATCTTGCTGGCGCGCTCGCCCCGAGACTATAATTGCAAAAATTTTTCCGATAGAAAGGTTAACTCAATGCTTAAAAAAACAGGTCTGAAAGTTATGGCATTAGCTTTAATGCTGATCTTGTCCAGTGGTGATTTGATGGCGCAAAGACGTATCAACTTTCGTCGTGGACACAGTTCGGCAACCGTGAGCGGAAAGATCGGCGCGCGTGGCTACCAGGAATATATGTTGCGCGGGCGTGCCGGTCAGGTGATGTCCATCGAAATCACTTCGGGTAACGGCGCTGTGATCGTCAATGCCGGAACAGCAAGCGGCAGGAGCTTCAGTCTGGATATGACCGGAGGCGATCACATGCTCTCAATCGTCAATACGGGAAGCCGCAAGACCAGCTACACCTTAACGGTCTCAATCAGGTAAATCAGAGCGGGCGCATTGTCAGGCGAGGCAAGGAGATCATCATGAAGTTCAAGGCACGAGGGTTACTGAGATCGGCGAACTTTTAATAGCCAACATCCCCGATCCCCTCGGCATGAATGAGACGGCGCCGAACGTGCCCAAGATCGTAGGCACAAAATCTCCGGGAGCCGCAAGCGGGGCAGCAGAGGGTGAAGTAAACGCAATCTGTAATGAACTAGCTTGACGTATTACAAGCAGCCCGACAAACTCATCGAACCCGACGCCTCGATAGCATGGCTTTCATGCTTGCCTGCGACGATGGCGTTGGATGCTTCATGCGCAGGGCGCGTTCGTTACTAACTGCCGGTAAAATATATCTCTCCATAATTCTATTAGCCTGTGGATGCGCCCACGACTTGCCGTAGGCAGTAGTGGTAATGACTACGACTAATGGCTGGTCCTTAAAAACAAAAATCTTATTACCGCCATTCCCGGTTGCATAAAATGCTTCATAGGGTTTGTTGTTGACGTTGTAAGTAATATTCCAGAATAAATAGCCGTAATGCGCGTTCTCTCCGTAAGGGACGGGCAGATATTTGGTAAAAGTTTTGTCTACCCAGTGACGCGGAATGATTTGCTTTCCATGCCACCTGCCACCGTTTTTGTAAAGTTGCCCGAACTTCGCAAAATCCAGCGAACTCATTTGCAACCCCCCGGCGGTGCTTGCCACTTTTTGCGGCGTATAAGGCCACTCATATTTTTTAATGCTCAAAGGCTTGAACAATTTATTTTCAGCATATTTTTCTAATCCGCCGGGAACGGATTTGTTGATGATGTCGCCCAAGATGATGACTCCGGCGGTGAAGTAATTCCAGGTGTTCCCGACCTCTTTTTTATTATCCATGGACAAATCCAAAGCGAATTTTACCCAATCGCTGGTCGGATACATGTTTTCTTCGTTGCCCGGAGACTCTTCGTTATCATCATCGGCGTCGAAACCGGAACTCATGGTCAACAAACTTTTAATCGTCACGCCCTCTTTTTTCGGAGCATAATTGGCAAACTTTTTGAGGTCGTAAAACTCCTTGAGAGTTTGGTCTTCGCTCTTGATGTAACCATCGTTGATCGCTATGCCCATCATTGCCGAGGCAAAAGATTTACCGACGGAGCGCGTATTGTGCAAGGTGTCTCGCGTAGCCCCGTTAAAATATTCTTCGATTAATAATTTCCCGTCCTTGATAACGATGATGCTTTTAATTTCCTTGTAAAAGTTTTCAGCAATTTTGCGGTTGAGTTCCCTGATTCTTTTCTTATCGTAAGCATCTTTGGAAATTTTCCAACCGCTATTGGGTTCGATGAGTTGAATGGCGATTTGCTTTTCATCAATTTTCGGCTTTATCACCGTCAATTGTAATTCGCCCCTGGCGATCAAATTTCCGACTTTGAGTTCAGGTGTTTTGAGATACGGTCGTAATTCTATTTTGAGCGAGTGTGTGCCTTCGGTTAATGCCTCGTCTCCGCCGTTCAGCAAAAAGCGTCTCCACAAAGCGCTTCCGCCCGTTTCTTCATTGGTCGAATTCATCAGAGAAAGTTGAAGAATGGTTTTGGTGTTTTTGTTTTCAATCGCATATGCGCTGGCAAAAACATTTTCCTTGTAAACCAAAGCGCCATCCACAAAAAACAAAAACTGATAATTACCGTTTTTGACGAGTTCTTCAGCCGTCAGTGAAGGCGCGAGACGATGCAGATAATTCGTTAAGGAATTATCCATAAAGACTCTGATATTCAGGTCACCCGTTTCTTTCAATTCAAAGGCTTTTAAAAAATCAGTTTCCTTGTAATTTTCAATCGGAATAAGTGTTGACATAAATGTGATTTTGCCGATATTCGCCTGATGAAGAGGATTAGTTATTCCTTCGGTCTTCACCAAATCTGTCTGGCCGAAAATGGCGGCGGCAAGAAATAAATAAATGACTGTATTGATGGTCAGTTTATATATGTGCATACAAAGATTCCTCCTAAATAGAAACACCGCACACATTGTTTTTGTGACAATGTTTACTAACTGTTTTTGTATCCGCAGCACGCATGCTTATCCCAAGCAGGCCATTCATCAAGATGAGGATTTTACATTCTTAGCAAACTCTTTACCGCGTCTTATCAAATCCGGTCTTGAATTGTTTGATGATTCCTCTTAACTCAAGCGCGAATTCGCGGCATGGCGCAAATATAAAATCGGAGATCAACAAATGTGCTTAAAAAGCAGCTTCTGTAAATTGGCGTTGGTGATGGCCTTCGGCATCGGGTTTGTTGCGGCCACGGTTTCGGCGCAGAGCGCTCAGCCCGAACGGCGGATGGCTGACATGCGTTTGCCGGGTGTGAATTTTCCCGCCGGAAAAAGTTTTGTCGAAGTTCCGTTCGAGGTTGAAAGTAACTTGATGGTGATTCCCGTCAGCATCAACGGCTCAAGTCCTTTGCGCTTTGTTCTGGATACGGGCGCGCAGGGAACTTTTCTCCACAACTCAAGCGCGGCGGATTCGCTTCATCTGAAAATCACGGAAACCGTGCAGGTGCGTGGCGCGGGCGGTGGCGGCGCGGCTATTGAAGCTTCGATGGCAGAGAATGTGAGCTTCAACATTGGCGGCATCGAATGTTCTGGCGGCAGGATGGCTGTGCGTAAGCGGTCGTCCGGTTCGAGTTCGATGGCGGGGCATGACGGCGTTATCGGGCGAGAGGTTTTTGCAAATCTCGTCGTCGAGGTTGATTGGGAAAAGCGAGTCGTTCGATTCTACGAGTCTGCCAAATATAAATACTCCGGCAAGGGAATGGTTTTGCCTCTGACTTTCGATGAAGGCGGCAGACCCTACACGATGGCTGCGGTCAGCGTGACGGGCGATAAAAAAGCTGCGGTCAAGCTGGTGGTTGATACGGGCGGAAGCCACACACTGTCGCTCAATGTCGGCTCGAAGCCGGAAATCTCGCTTCCAGAAGGCGCAAGGAAAACCGTGCTGGGACGGGGCGTGAGCGGAGAAATCACGGGTCACGCCGGGCGTGTAAAAAGTTTTGAATTCGGCGGCCAGACGCTCAGAGATGTTCCGACGGATTTCCCGGACGAATCTTCCGGAACGGCTGGAATCGGCGGGCGACAGGGTAATTTGGGCGGCGGCGTGTTGCGGCGATTCAAAGTCATTTACGATTACTCGCGCCAGCAAATGATCGTCGAGCCGAACAAATTTGCAGGCGAATTGTTTGGAACAGCGATGCCGGAAAATGTCGCCGCCAACACGGCGAAAGTTTCTCCCTCCGCGCTTCAGGATTACATCGGCAAATATGGAAATAAAGAAATCAGCATCAAAGACGGCGCGCTTTATTACCAACGCATAGGGGGGCGCGGTGCGGTCTTGCGTGCAACGGGCAAAGACAAATTCGCGCTTAACACAGACGCACAGATTACGTTTGTGCGTGACGACAAAGGCATTGTCTACGACATGCTAATCGAGTGGGTTGACCGCGACAAAGAGATTTTGAAACGCGAATTGCCTGTGGGTCATCAACCGGCAGGTCAATCGCAAAGCGAGCGGGAATTAAGTTCAGCCGAGCGCGAAGTCAGAAAGCTGGAACGCGAGTGGCTCGATGCTTATGAGAAACATGATGCGGAAGCAATGAATCGCATTTTGTCCGATGACTTTAAGCTGACGTTTTCCAACGGCTCTGTGCAAACCAAAGCCGATGTCTTAGCGCAACTCAAATCAGCACGAGATTCGTCTCGTCCTTCACCAAAGTTTATGACTGAAGAGGTGCAATCTCGCGTTGAGGGTGACACAGTGATTTTGACGGGACGCCTCATTCAACAAATGGAGCGCGACGGGCAGACTAGAACGATGCAGATGCGCTATACAGACACTTATGCAAAGCGGCAAGGTCGTTGGCAAGTCATCGCTTCACAGTTGACGCGCATCCAAACGCAATAAGCGCAACGCGTACAGCTAAACGTTTTTCAAATGAAAGCGATGGTCCCGCGCAAAGGCGCAAAGACGCAAAGAAAACAATGAAGTTTTTCTTTGCGTCTTTGCGCCTTTGCGTGAGATGTTCTTTGCCTGAGTTACGCCATAAAGCCTAAGTTAGAGTTAGAG
>JACMLC010000657.1 GCA_014379795.1 Pyrinomonadaceae bacterium | reverse complement strand
TCGATTTATCAATTCGCATAGCTATGGTGTCAGAACCGCCTGCGGTAGCGGGCGGGTCCTCAGCGTTGAAGAACCCGCCCGCTACCGCAGGCGGTTCTGACAGATTCCCTATTTTACTGTCGCTGGAACTCGGGCGAGCCGAGAATGAGGCCGACTATTTTGACCAGCTCTGATGTTTCGCCCGCGTTGAAATTGGCGCGTGCCATCTCGCGCCGTCTGCGCTGTGGAGCAGCCGTGTAATCCTCGTCATCATCCATTGCGCTCATTGGCTCACTCTTTGCCACAGCCTCCGGCAGCGGCGCGTTCACTTGCTTGAGCAGAGTCTCTTTGGTCTTCTGCGAGACTTCGCTCTGTAAGATGATCGCCAGAAAACGCTCCATCGTTTGCGCTTTATCCGCCGCCGCGCTCTTCTCATCCGCAGCGAAGCGCGCGAGATTGACGCGCGTGCCCGGAATGCGATTGTTCGCCAAGGCAAGGCCGAAGTTCAAACGCTCTAAGAGCGCTCCCGTGTTGACCCAGTCTTGAGCCGTGTCCGGGTAGCCGGTCGGGGCTTGATAACCGTAAATCGGCTCGCCCATTCGCGCGATCCATTGATGGAACGAAGGGCCGCCGTTGGTCTCGCCGCCGAGCGTGCGAATCGCGCTCACAGCCAGCTCGAAAGGCGTCTTGATTTTCGCGCGGTAGGTGTCGGGCGCAATGAATTCCGGCGCGGTAAAGATGGCGCGCAACGTCTCGCGGATGTTGCCGTCGCTCCTTGTGTAAGCGGCTGCGATGCGTTCGACGAGCGCGTTGCTTGGAGTGTCCGAGACAAATTTCGTCGCCAGCTTGGTCGCGATGAACTTCGCCGTCGCCGGATGTTTCGAGAGAATTTCCAAGACCACAAGGCCGTCTTTGATGCCGCCGCCCGCAGGAATCTTTTGTCCCAGCACAGTCTTTTCGCCATCGTCGTGCAGGCGCGGGTTGAAATAAAACTTGCCCGCGTTGTCGGCCATCTGCGGCGCGACGCGGCTGCTGACGCCGCGCGGGTCAAAGATCGTCCAGCCGGTAAAGCAGCGCGCGACTTCCTGCACGTCCTTCTGTGTATAGCCGCCGTCAACGCCGAGCGTGTGCAACTCCATCAGCTCGCGCGCGTAGTTCTCATTGATACCGCGCTTGACGCGTTGCTGCTGTGCGCGCTCGGGCATGTCTTCTTTAATCATCTCGCCGTCGGGGCGTCGCATTTCCTGACTCGCGCCGAGCGCGCGCCGCTCTTGCCTGCGCCGCCCGCCCATGTCGTTAAGACCTCCGCGCTGCTGTCCTTGCTGCATGCGGCGGTTCATGCGATTCGCGCCCTGAGGGGCGTCCGGGGAGACGCTTTGAAAATTGTCCAAGTAGAAAAGCATCGCGGGACTCTGCGCCGTCGCCAGGAGCAGGTCGCGGAATTTCCCAAAGGTGTTCGGGCGAATCGCGTCGCGGTCGTAAGAGACAAGCAGCCAGCGGTCTACGCCTTTGCCTGCGAAGATGTTGAAGTGATTAGTCCAGAAATCAACCATCACTTCCTGCAACTGCCGCTCGCTGTAGACGGCGCGCAGGATGCGCGAGGCTTGCAGCTCCTGCACCAGTTGTTGCGGCGGGCGCAAATTATTCTTGATGTAGTAATCACGAATCACGCGGCGATACGCGGCACGGTCTTCGTCGCGCATCTCGCCGTCTTCGTTTTTGCCAGCCTCGCCTTCTTTCGGCATCATTTGATTCGAAGCATTCGGAGGCGCGGCATTGCCGCCCTTGCGATTCTCATAAGTCTCAGACAAATCTGCGGGCAACTGTCCCTGCCTCTGTAGCTGCCTGAGCAGCAAGCCCGGATTCGGATACTTTGCATAAAGCTCTGCCGTCGTCATCGAAAGCACAGGCAGATTGCGTGTCTTCGCTTCAACCACTTCATCCGCGATGCCTGCCGGGTTGAGTTGTTGCTTGATGTAATTTTCAATGCCCAAAGCACGGACGCGCTCGACATCGCCCGGACGCGCGCCGAACCCCAAGCGGTTAAGCACGTGCAGGATAAGCTGGTCTTCATCCAAGCGCTGCTTGTGCGCCTGCTTCTGCTGCGCGCTCGCGCCCGTCAAAAACGTGCTTGAGAGCAATGCCAAGACGGACACCAGAGCCGCCGCACGACGGGTGACGTTAGCTAAGATACTGAGGCGATTCTTCTTAAAAGCTTTCATTGACAACACCATTTCGTTAAAGTTTGGAAGTTAATATCGCGCAAGGCTATCACAAAAACGTTTGCCTGCATTGCCTGTTTAGACGCGCTCAATAGCCGGAAAGTTGAACAAATGTCTCAAAAGCCAAAGCAGTTCTTTGCGCCTTGAGTTTTTCTTTTTTTGCGCCTTTGCGTGAAAGATTGTTATTTCTCGCAAAGGCGCGAAGCTAAGACTTAAGGCGCAAAGAGTTGAATCACTCGAAAGCTTGCGTTTTGAAACAATCTCTTAATTTTTTCAGTCACTATCGCACAGGGCGCGGGAAGCTGGCGGGGCTGCGATTGCCGTCCCTGTCAATCGCGCGGACGCCGAAAAAGTAGTTGTCCTTTGACATCCCTTTCACAGTGTAGCTCGTCACGTTGCCGATGG
>JACMLC010000656.1 GCA_014379795.1 Pyrinomonadaceae bacterium | reverse complement strand
GGCGATTACTCGCTCGTCATGCTGCGCAAAATGATTAACGGGAAAGTTCAAACCATCATGCTGGATGAAGAGTATCATCCGAAGGCCGAAAGATTCACCGCGCCGAACGAATATAATTTGGTTGCCGTGCTCGATTTGAACGGCGACGGCGTGATGGAGATTATCAATAGCGGAGCTTATTACGAGGGCAATTGGAAAACCGTCTACAGCATCAAGGGCAACAAGGCCGAAGACGTGCTGGGCTGCGGCTGCGGGGCTTGAGCTAAGAGAGCACAACGAAATTAAAGGATCATCGCATGACACAGAAACAGACCAAACCATATGGCGCTTGGAAATCGCCGGTCACTTCGGATTTGATCGTCACGGATATTGTGGGCTTGAGCGAGCCTATGTTTGACGGCGAAGATATTTACTGGCTCGAAAGTCGCCCGTCCGAAGGCGGTCGCAGCGTCGTCATGCGGCGCACGCCGGACGGAACAAGTTCGGATGTGACGCCTGCTCCTTTTAACGTGCGGACGCGCGTGCATGAATACGGCGGCGGCTCATACGTGGTCGCGGACGGCGCTGTCTATTTTTCCAACTATGCGGATCAACGCCTCTACAAACAAAGAGTCGGCGAAGAGCCGCAGCCTTTGACGATTGAAGCGGAGCTGCGTTACGCGGATGCGCTGGTGGATAAGAGCCGCCATCGCCTGATCTGCGTTCGTGAGGATCATACGAAGAGCGGGAGCGAGGCAGTCAACACGATTGTCAGCATTGATCTCAACAGCGGCGAGGCGCGCGTGCTTGTCTCCGGCAAAGATTTCTATGCTTCGCCTCGCCTGAGCCACGACGGGAAACTTCTCGCTTGGCTTGAGTGGAATCATCCGAACATGCCCTGGGACGGCTGCGAGCTATGCGTCTGCGAAATGGACGCGGACGGCGCGCCGGGAGAAACGAAAAGAATCGCGGGCGGGCTTAAAGAATCCATCTTTCAGCCGGAATGGTCGCCGGACGGCACGCTCTATTTTGTCTCAGACCGGACGGGCTGGTGGAACCTGTATCGTCTCGGCGAAGACGACCGGACGGCGGAGCCTCTGCATGAGATGAGCGCCGAGTTCGGTTTGCCGCAGTGGGTCTTTCGCCTGTCTTGTTACGCGATTGAATCCGCAGATAACATTATCTGCACCTACAACGAGCAGGGCATCTGGCGACTCGCGCGACTCAATCCGCAGACGCGCGAGCTTGAGCGGATTGAAAACCCTTACACGGACATAGAGTACATACAGGCTGCTCAGGGGCAAGTCGTCTTTTGCGCGGGCAGCCCGACTGAGATGAATGCTCTCGTGCGTCTTGATATAAAGACAAATCAATTTGAAGTCCTGCGCGATTCAAGCGCCATCGAGATTGATAAAGAATACCTCTCGGTTGCCGAAGCGATAGAGTTTCCGGCACAGGACGGAGCGACGGCGCACGGATTTTTCTATGCGCCACAAAATCTTGATTACACTGCGCCGGAAACTGAGCGACCGCCGCTCCTTGTCATCAGTCACGGCGGGCCGACCTCCGCCACACGGACGACGTTGCGCCTCGTCTCGATTCAGTATTGGACGAGTCGCGGCCTCGCCGTCTTAGACATGAACTATGGCGGCAGCACTGGCTATGGCCGCGCTTACCGCGAGCGTCTGAGAGACACATGGGGCATCGTAGACGTGGACGATTGCACGGGCGGCGCGCTCTTTCTGGCAGAGCAGGGACGCGCCGACAGAAAACGCCTCGCGATTCGCGGCGGCAGCGCGGGCGGCTACACGACTTTGGCCGCGCTCGCCTTCCGCGACGTATTCGCGGCGGGCGCGAGCCACTTCGGAGTCAGCGACGCCGAAGCCTTGACCAAAGACACACACAAGTTCGAGTCGCGTTATCTGGACGGCCTGATCGGCCCCTATCCTGAACGGCGCGACCTCTATGTCGAACGCTCGCCCATAAATTTCACCGAACGCCTCTCCTGCCCGATGATTCTCTTTCAGGGCCTGGAAGACAAAGTCGTCCCGCCCGACCAGGCCGAGCGCATGTTTGAAGCCGTCAAAGCCAAAGGTCTCCCCGTCGCCTACGTCCCCTTCGAGGGCGAACAGCACGGCTTCCGCCGCTCCGAAAACATCAAACGCGCCCTCGACGC
>JACMLC010000655.1 GCA_014379795.1 Pyrinomonadaceae bacterium | reverse complement strand
CTCTGCTTGACGACTGCTCTTTGCGCTCTTTGCGGTTAGAAGGTTTTTAATGCAAAGAGCGCAAAGAAGAAAGACGCAAAGGGCGCAAAGAATTATAAAACAGATGCGCCATGTAAATAATAGTAAAAGTTATTACGCGGTTGTAAATAAAACGGGTTCGTCCATTTTTCCATCAACGCAATGCTGTAAAATCTGCATCAGATATTTCCTGCCGCTCTTAAATTTATTTGGAGGCCAATATGAACAGAAGCTCTCTTTCCAAAAGCTGTTTGAGAATCGCAATCTCGCTGGGCGTGTTGTTATTGTCATACCCCGCTGCACGCGCGCAGCTTGCTCAGGGCGGCGACGCCGCGCCTGTCCGCTTAACCCTCAAGTCCGAAGTGATGGGAGAAGAGAGAGTCATCTTCGTTCGCACGCCGCCCGGATACGAGCGCGGCAACGAGCGTTTTCCAGTCCTGTACATGACGGACGGCAACGCGCACATGGGACACACCGGCTCGACCGTTTCATTTCTGGCGCGCAATGGCCGGATGCCGGAAATGATTATCGTCGCCATCGCCAACACAGACCGGACGCGCGATTTGACTCCGACCAATGCGACGCTGCCGCGCCCGGACGGCGCGCCCGATCAGTTTCCCACGAGCGGCGGCGCAGACAAATTCTTAAAATTTATCGAGACGGAATTGATTCCGCATATCGAAAGCAAGTACAGAGTCTTGCCCTATCGCGTGTTTGCGGGACACTCCTTCGGCGGCCTGTTTGCCATTCACGCGATGTTCGCGCGACCTGAGCTTTTCAACGCCTACATCGCGGTCAGTCCGTCGCTCAACTGGGATAACTATCTGGAAGTGAAACGCGCGGAAGAGTTTTTGAAGGGACGCAAAGAGTGGAAGAAGACGCTCTTTGTCACGCTCGGCAACGAGCCGGGAGATATTATGACCGGCTTTAATCGCTTCCGCGAGCTGATGTCTAAACAGCAGTTGAAAGATTTTGAGTGGGAAGCTCAATTGATGAATGACGAGGATCATGGTTCCGTCGTGCTGCGCAGTCACTATCAGGGATTGCGCAAAGTTTTCGATGGCTGGCTGCTTCCGCAAGACCCCGCGACGGGACGCATCACTGGAGGATGGCAGGACGTTGAGGAGCATTATAAGAAGCTCTCGCAAAGGCTCGGCTTCAAGGTCGTGGCTTCGGAAGCTGTGGTCAATCAGATCGGCTATCAGTTGATGGGCGCGGGACGGATGGATGAAGCAATCGCCGCTTTTAAATCCAACGTCGAACGCTACCCGGCCTCGCCCAACGTCTACGACAGCATCGGCGAAGCTTACGAGAGGAGCGGACGCTTAGACCTCGCGCGCTCTAACTACGAGAAAGCATACACCTTGGGCAAACAGAACAACGATGCCAACACGGAAATCTTTAAAACCAACTTTGAGCGCGCCGCCGGAAAGACAAAACAGGATAACAGCAATAATAAGTAAAAAGGCAAAAGGTAAAAGGTAAAAGTAAGGAAGCTTTCAAGCCCTCTTCACTTTTGCCTTTTACCTTTTACCTTTTGCATTTTAAGACAATGCTCTTGAATCTGCTCTGAATTTCCGGCGGCGCGCTCAAAGTTGG
>JACMLC010000654.1 GCA_014379795.1 Pyrinomonadaceae bacterium | reverse complement strand
TAGAAACGACGCGAGCACCGGATTAACAATGTCTGTCAGAATCATGCTTTAACCTACACCCTATCCCCTACTCCCTGCTCTTTGGCTTGGCGAATTTCGCGCGAGCGCATGCGCAGGCCGAGGACGCGCTCGACCTCGCGCAAGCCCGCGACGAGCGCGAGAGACCGTTTGGCGGTT
Source organism: Pyrinomonadaceae bacterium (assembly GCA_014379795.1). Taxonomy (GTDB): domain Bacteria; phylum Acidobacteriota; class Blastocatellia; order Pyrinomonadales; family Pyrinomonadaceae; genus JACMLC01. The sequence goes on along the minus strand of JACMLC010000654.1, from coordinate 1,507 downwards.
ATGGGCGCGCCGTTGATTGCTTCCTCGCAATCGTGCATCAACTTTTCGAGCTGCGGACGGTTGAGCTTTGAGCGCGACGCGACGCGCGCGGCAATCTCCGAGCGCGGAGCCATGTTGTCCGTCCCGGCATAGCGCGCCAGCACTCTTCGCGTTCGCGCGTAAATATTTTCGATGGCGAGATCAAAGGCGCGCGCGCGCTCCTGTAGCTCTGCCATCGAAGCCACGTATTCCAGCTTTGAGCGGCGGTCAACCTGCGGCAAAGGCAGCGGGCGCGCAAACCTTCGCCCGCGCGTCCAGATGACGACCAGCACGATCAAGCCAAGCTGTCCCATCATCGCCAGCACCGGCGTGCCTGCGAAATAGGCTATCAGGCGATTGTTCGAGACGGCATGCCCCTGATGATACTCGTCAAAAAGAATCAGCCCCTCTCTGCCTCCGACCACGTTTAAGGCGAGTTGCAGATTATCCGCGCGACTGATGCCATTGTTGGCGACGATGAAAGGATCGCTCAAAACGACAATCTGGCCTGCGCCGTGTTTGTAATCAATCAAGAGCGCGCCGCGCTCGTTGTAAAGATGCGCGACCGGAGCGGGCGAGGCAGTTTCTTTAACAGCGCTGACTGTAGGCGGAGGCGGGGCAGGAGTCGGAGCGCGTCTCATGGGCGGCGGCGGAGGCTCTTCCTCATAAGGCTCTCCCGTTTCTTCATCATAAATTACGGGACCCCCACTGCCCTCTTGTGGCGCGGTATACTTTTCATTTTCTTTGACGTAGAAGCTGATCAGCCCTGCGAAACGTGAAGGCAAAGCCGTCTCCACACTGCGCGTGAGCAGCGTCGGCTGTCCCGCGCGCAAAGGCTGCACGCCCTGTGTCATCTGCTCAGGATTGTCTGCCAGAATCTCGGATGTCGGAAACTGCGTTAGCTGGATAGAGAACTTCCAGTGGCCGGAAGGCGGCAGCAGGCGATTATCCGGGCTGCGATCTATCAGGACGAGGCGGCCACCGCTCTCGACCCAGAGCAGCAGATTTTCGACATCCTCATTTTCAAGCTGCACCAGCGTGTCGCCGACGATCACAAACGTAGCCGTTTGCATCGGCTGCCGGTTAAGCAGCATCGCGGGCGACTCAGTCCAGCGCAGGGGTTTGCGCCCGGACTCAGTCAGAAAATCATAGAGCGCACGCGTGCCGGTCGCGCCCGCGTTGTAAGTCGAGCGATTCGGTTTCGCCTCAAGGTCTGAAGTCTTCTCGATCCGCACATACGAGGCAGAGTTCAGCACCGCGAGCAAGACCAGCACGATGGCGACGGTGATGATGATGGCGAGACGTTGACGCATGAAAGCAAGGATGAAGGCGGAAGGATGAAGTATGAAAGCGTTTCATAATTCATCCTTCACCTTTCGGAATCGAACAACATTCCGGAACTACCCGCTACTGAGACTGTGTCAAAACTCAGGGTCTTGCGGCCTGGCCAACGCTGTACTTTTCAGGAAAGAATTGCTATCCCGCGCTC
>JACMLC010000653.1 GCA_014379795.1 Pyrinomonadaceae bacterium | reverse complement strand
GTGAGCGGCGATGAGAAGGTAGCCAGACGTGAAACGTCTGGAAGGTTGAAGAAAAGAATAGCGCATTGAAGATGCGCGCAGAACCTGTCTGTCCGCACCTTGCGGTGCGGCAACGATTGTCGCATCTCACCAGACGTTGCACGTCTGGCTACCTTCTGTCTGCGCCTTCGGCGCAAATTTAGGAATGTTCAAACAGCTTCTCAGAATGAAAAGCCTTTTTTCTTTGATTCTAAGTCCTGAGTTCTGTGTCCCGTGTTTATGACCAATCATAGGCCATCGCCGGAATCGCTGCTCGCCAAACTCAAAGAGGGCGAGCGGGCGCGGTTGCGCGTGTATATTGGTGCGGCTCCCGGCGTTGGCAAGACTTATCAAATGCTGGAAGACGCGCACCAGCTCAAGCGTCAGGGCATAGACATCATCATCGGCATCATAGAGGCGCATGGCCGCGCGGACACGTCTGCGCTCATCGGCGGGCTTGAGCGTGTGCCGATGCGCCGCATCGAATATCGCGGCGTGACGCTTGAAGAGATGGATGTGGATGCGATCATCACGCGCCGCCCGGCCATGGTGGTGGTTGACGAGCTGGCGCACACGAACGTTCCCGGCTCAAAGAATCGCAAACGTTATGAGGATGTGCTGGAACTGCTCGGCGCGGGCATCAATGTCATCACCGCCGTCAACGTCCAGCACATAGAATCTTTAAATGATGCGGTCGCGCGCACCACGACTGTGCGCGTGCGCGAGACCGTGCCTGACCATTTCATACGCCGCGCGGACGAAGTGGTCAATGTTGACGTGTCTGTGGACACGCTGCGCACGCGGCTCAGGCAGGGCAAGATTTACGGCGTCGAAAAGATAGAGCAGTCGCTCAATAACTTCTTTCGCAAGGGAAACCTTTCGACGTTGAGGGAGCTTGCGCTCAGGCAGGTGGCGGAAGATCAGGCCGTGAAGTCTCAGGATTACCGCGAGCGCGAGGGATTAGAGCAGGCAGTCATTCCCGAAAAAGTGATGGTCTGCATGGCTTCACGCGGCAGCGCGAAAAAGCTCTTGCGCGCAGGCTCGCGCATCGCCGGTCGGCTGGCTTCGGATTGGTATGCCGTCTATGTCGAGACGCCGCGCGAAGAGCCGGGACGCATCCAGCCGGAGGATTACGCCGCGCTGACCGAGAACATACGCTTTGCCGAAGAGCTGGGAGCCAAAGTCGTGCGGCTCAAAGGCCGCAACATCGCCGACGCGCTGGTTGATTTCGCGCGGCGCGAAGGCATCACGCACGTCGTCTTCGGCCAATCCGCGCGCTCGCGCTGGGACATTCTGCTGCGCGGCTCTGTCATCAATCGCTTTCTCAACGAAGTGCGCGATGCCACCGTGCAAGTCGTTCCTTTAGGAGAAGCAAATCAAGTGATGAGTGATGAGGGATAATCAATTTTAGATTTGCGATTTTTGATTTTCGATTGGATAAGGACAAGGAATTAATTTTTAATTCTTTAATCCGCTTCCAATCGCAAATCGCAAATCGCAAATCGCAAATTTCCGGGATGGGCTTAAGAGGCAAGCTATAATTCGGGTATCTGATTTTCATCGCGGCTCTGGTCGTGTTGGGCGGGTGGAGCGCGTGGCGTTTGCGCGAGATGGGCGACGTGTCGCGGCGCATCATCTCGAATAATTATGATTCGGTGGTCGCCGCGCAGGATATGAAGGAGAGCCTTGAGCGTCAGGATTCGGCGGCTCTCTTTGCGCTCTTGGGGCAGCGCGAGCGCGCCCTCACGCAGCTTCGCGAGCATCGTGGGCGATTCGACACGGCCTTCAATAAAGCCGCGAACAATATCACAGAGCCGGGTGAAACTGAGATTGTCGAAGCGATTCGCTATGACCGCGACGAATACTACAAGCTGTTTGACGAGTTTCTCACGGGCGCGTCTACTGCGTCTTCCACTCCGGCTGTAGAAACAGAAACCTTGCCGCTCCGGTCGCAAAGACCGCAGGACGATAAAGAATTATCGCGCCCCTTTTATTTCCAACGACTCGAACCCGTCTTTAATCGTCTGCGCGCGCGCTGCGATGAACTCTTGCGGCTCAATCAGGATGCGATGCTGGCGAAATCCAGCGCCGCCGCCGCCGTCGCGCAAAGATGGTTTCTGCTCACGCTCGGCATCGCGGGCGCGCTGGTCGTCGCCGGAATCGTTCTCGCCTTCTTTCTTTCGGGTCGCATCGTCGGGCCTTTGCGCGAGTTGACGGCGACGACCGCAAGGATTGCCGGAGGCGACCTGAATGCGAAAGCCGAGATTGTGTCGCGCGATGAAGTGGGCTTGCTCGCCGCCGAGTACAACCGCATGGCCGAGCGCATACGACAATTGCGCCGCTCTGATTTAGGCCAACTGTTCGTCGCGCAGCAGACGACGGAAGCCGCGATAGATTCGCTGTACGATCCGGTGCTGGTGACGGATGCCGAAGGATGCGTGACCAAACTCAATCCGGCGGCGGAAGAAATTTTCGGGACGGAGCAGGCGAATATCGGAAAGCATATCAGGGAAATCAGGCAAGGCAGCCGCATCGCTCTGGCAGTTTCCGAAACTTTAAGCTCACAGCGTCCGGCTGCCGCAGAAGGCACTGCCTCTGTGCTGCCGCTGGCGGTTGACGGCGGCGAGCGCGCCTTTCACCTGCGAACCACTGCGATGCGCGATGCCGAAGGGAACTTGCTTGGCGCGGTCACGCTTCTGGAAGACATCACGCACCTGCGTGAGATAGATCAAATCAAATCAGACTTTATCGCGACTGCTTCACACGAATTGCGCACGCCTTTGACGAGCGTTCAGATGGGCGTGCATCTCCTGCTCGAAGGCGCAGCCGGAGCGTTGAACGACAAGCAATGCGAGGTGCTGCAAGCCTGCCGCGAAGATTGCGAGCGTCTGGAAAAACTGATGCGCGATCTGCTCGATCTATCGAAAATTGAATCGGGCGAGAGCGCGCCGCATCTCCTTTCCATTTCCGCGCACAAATTAATTACCACAGCGGGCGAATCCCTGCGTCCACAGGTCGAAGCCAAAGATATTAAGTTCATAGTCGAAGCGCCGCCGGATTTGTCTATGGTGATGGCTGACCGCGTGCAGATTGAGCGAGTCATCAGCAATCTCGTCGGCAACGCCGTGCGCCACACCCAGCGCGGCGGAGAGATTCGCCTGACTGCTGCACCGCGCGACGCGAGCGTCGCCATTTCTGTGAAAGATTCGGGACGCGGCATCCCGCCGGAATATCTGGCACGCATCTTCGACAAATTCGTGCAGGTGCCAAACGCTCCGTTCGGCGGAGCGGGACTCGGTCTCGCCATCTCGAAACAGTTGGTTGAGGCGCACGGCGGACAGATCAGCGTTCACTCTGAGCCGGGCTATGGCTCGACGTTTACTTTTACTCTGCCTGCCATAGCTGAGGCGACTGTGAATGAGAACGGCGCGGCAGGGAAAAAGATATGAGCGGGAAGACTAATCTGATGATTGAAGACAAACGCATTCTGATTATTGATGACGAAGATCATATCCGGCGCATGTTCCGTTTGACCCTTGAGACCGCAGGTTATGAAGTCAGCGAAGCCGGAGACGGTCAGGAAGGTCTCGCTGCTTTCGGCGACGGCTCAGAGTGGGACGCCGTGCTGCTGGATCAGAAGATGGCAGGCATGGATGGGCTTGAGACTTTGCGACGGATCAAGGAACGCGCTCCGGGCGCGCGCGTCATTATGGTGACGGCGTTCGCTTCGATTGAGCTGGCGGTGGATGCGATGAAGTTCGGCGCGACGGATTTTGTGCGTAAGCCGATGACTCCTGAAATCCTGCGTCAAGCGGTGGCTGCCGCGCTGGAGAAACCTGTTGAAGCCCCGCGCCAATCCATATCGCCGTCCGAAGCTGGCGTTACCCAACCAAAGCGTTTGCCGGTGGAAACGCTGACGATGAACGGCTTCTCATTTGTGCGCGCGGCGGATGTCGAAGACGCGCCGGACGAGTCTAATGAAAGACGTTTTCGGGTAAAGACGCTCAAGGGACAGGAGCGATTGGTCGTAGTCGAGATTGACCCGGAAGCGGTGGCCTACGTCGAGCGGATGACGCGCCGCCGCCTGCCGCCTGAAAGCTCCTTCTGGACGCATCGCGCAGAACACGTCCTCAGTCTTTACCTCTGGAACGAAGGCGGATTGCCCTCCAACGGCAAGCTGACTGTGAGCGACATCAGTCGCGAAGAGCTGGAAATCGCGGCGCGCTGGGAAAAAGAATGAGCCTCGCAAGTTTGCTTCAGTACGGATTATTCCTGCTCGTCGTAATCGCTTTAGTGAAACCAATCGGCGGGTACATGGCGCGCGTCTTTGAGCGAGAGAAGACATTTTTAGATTTCCTGCTGCGCCCGCTTGAACGCTTAATCTATAAGCTCACAGGCGTTGACGCAGAACAGGAGATGAATTGGAAGCAATACGCGACGGCCTTTGTGGTTTTTAGTTTCACTGGAATGGTTCTGCTGTACCTGCTTTTGCGTTTGCAGTACGTGTTGCCTTATTTCAATTTAACTTCATCCTTCCTGACCACACCGCTGACGCCCGATCTGGCAATGAATACTGCCATCAGCTTTTCGACCACCACCACTTGGCAGGCATATGGCGGCGAAACTACTCTGAGCTACTTCAGCCAGATGATTGGCTTGACCGTGCAGAATTTTTTAGCCGGAGCAGGCGGCTTGGCCGTGGGCGTAGCCTTCATTCGCGGGCTGGCGCGCGAAGAGACAGACGCTCTTGGTAACTTCTGGGTTGATCTGGTGCGCGCTTTGTTGTGGGTCTTGCTGCCGTTATCGCTGGTGGGCGGCGTGCTGCTTGTCTCGCAAGGGGTGTTGATGAATTTCAGTTCGTACACCGGCGCAACCACGTTGGACGGTGGACTGCAAACTATCGCACAGGGGCCGGTGGCTGCGCTGGAGATTATCAAAAATCTGGGCACGAACGGCGGCGGCTTCTTCAACGCCAACGGCGCGCATCCTTTTGAGAACCCGACGCCGCTCGCCAACTTTATCGAGATGCTGGCGATTGCGTTGTTGCCCGCAGCTTTTACCTACACCTTCGGGCGCATGATTGGTCGCCCGCGTCAGGGCTGGATTTTGCTAAAGGCGATGGTGTTTCTGTTCGTCGTCGGCCTGTTGCTGTGTGGCTGGTTCGAGCAGCGCGGCAATCCTGCGATGCGTCGTGCGATCAATGAACCCTCAGTCACGATGCCGAACATGGAAGGCAAAGAAGTGCGCTTTGGCGTTGGCGGTTCTGTCTTGGCGGCCATCACGACCTCGAACGGCGCGACCGGCTCTTATAACTCGATGCACGACAGCTACACGCCTTTAGGCGGCGGAGTTCCGCTCATCAACATGCTGCTCGGCGAAATTGTGTTCGGCGGATTGGGGACAGGGCTTTACAGCATCATCATGGTGGCCTTAGTCGGTTTGTTCCTCGCGGGGCTGATGATCGGGCGCACGCCCGAATATCTGGGAAAGAAGATAGGTATCCCGGAGATCAAACTGATTATGCTGTATACGCTGGCGGCTCCGGCGGCAATTCTTGCGCTGACTGCGCTGGCGGTCGTGACCACAGCGGGTTTGGCGGGACTCACAACCAACGACGGCGCGCACGGCTTCACGGAGATTATCTACGCTTATACCTCTGCCGTTGCCAACAACGGCCAGAACTTCGCGGGACTCAGCGCGAACAGCATTTTCTATAATGTGACCACCGCCATCGCCATGATAATCGGTCGCTTCGGGCTGGCGATTCCGGCTCTTGCGCTTGCCGGACATTTCGCCATGCAGCGCCGCAGACCCGTGACTATGGGGACGCTGCCGACTGATTCTACGGCCTTCGGCGTCTTGCTCGTCGGCGCGGCCTTGATCGTTGGCGGCCTCAGTTACTTTCCGGCTCTAGCCCTTGGCCCAATCCTCGAACATTTAATAGGCGGATAAAAAGGGGTAAAAAGGGTAATGGGGAAATGGGTAAAAGGGGAAGAAAGAAACTGTTCGCGTGCTTCCTATTTCCCTCTTTTCCTCTTTCCCTGTTCCCGCTTCTGTCTCCCGTCCATTGCGCGGTTTGAGCCTTAAGACGGATGCTGTTAAAGTATCAGGTTTTGATTAACAGCTTATTTAATGTCTGAGGTATCTATGAGCGCAAACGCTAAAACTACGTTCGAAAATTTCCTGCATCAACATGACGAAGAGGCATGGGCAGCGTCTTTGACAGACCTTCTGCGGTCGGTTCATGAGGTTGACCGCAACGCGACGCAAATCTGGTTCAGGTTCTATCCGCTCTCGCTCTGGCGAGCATTAAATGAGGCGACGGATGCCGAAGGCTTGGCAAAGCAGCTTTTGATGCAGGGCACATATTATTTGAAAGATCAGATTGATTCTTCGCATAAGTTTTTGTACGGGCATCGCTACTGGCCTGAAGTTAAAAAGGCCGTTGAAGAACACGCCGCGTCTTTCCAAACATCCGAAAATGCAAAGCTGCCGGACGAGGTGCGCAGGGTCGCTGCCGCAGTCGCGGCTCGTGTCAAGGCGGACGAGTCTTTGCTGATAGGCATCACGGCGGTCGCGTTTATGACTTTGGTGCAAGCAGGATTGGCGGCGTTCAAGGCCGCTCCGGGCGCGATGAGCATTGATAAGAAGCATGCTAAAAAAACTCCCGCAGCGGTTTTAGAGGAGCGGGCAAAGGATGACAGTCAGGGCTTGTTCGGCTTTCTCAAGACGGTGGACAAAGACTGGACTGTGACTTATGACGAGGCGGACGCGCGTGCGCGCTTTAAGTTGATTAACACCGAAGAGCTGGCTTCGGCTGCGGCGCGAGACAGGTCGCAGGACTGGCGTGCGCGTGACGCGCGGTGTATAGAGGGGCCGATTCCGGTCGAGTGCCGTTCGGCTTCGTGCGGGACGTGTTGGGTCGGCGTGCTGGGCGGCGCGGAGAAATTGACGGACGTGTCCGTGCGCGAAGGAAAGAACATTAAAGAGTTCGGCTATATCGAGACGAACGAGCCGAAGCCGATTATTCGTCTCGCGTGTATGGCTCAGGCCACAGGCGCGGTCTCCATTGTCATTCCGCCGTGGAACGGCGTCTTCGGGAAATTCTTAAAAGCGCAGGAGAGTATAGAGACTCCTGCCGCAACGACGGAAACAGTCTCATCTAACGGCGTTGGAAACTAAGCCGGGACACCAGAGCGCACCGAACAAGGCTGCGCCACACTTCTCGCCGCTCCTGCTGGTCTTGGGGGCGGCCTTGTTGTGGAGCACTGGCGGGTTGTTCGTCAAGTGGACTTCGCTCTCTGCCTTTGAGCTGACTTTTTATCGCTCGCTGCTCGCCGCCGCGACGGTCGCTTTGCTCACACGGCGCGAAGGTTTTGGCATTAATCGCCTGACGATTCTCGCGTCTGTTCTCTACGCCGCGCTGCTGCTGCTCTTCGTCATCGCCAACAAAAAGACGACCGCCGCGAACGCTATTTTTCTGCAATACACTTCGCCCATCTACATGCTCATCTTCGAGCCGATTTTTTACAAAGAGAAGTTCAGGCGCGCAGACCTCATCACAGTCCTTGTCTGCATCGGCGGGATGTCTCTGTTCTTTGTGGGACAGCTCAAGCCGGACGACATCGAAGGGAACATCGCCGCGCTCGTTTCGGGCCTGTGCATGGGCTTTTACTTTCTCTTGCTGCGACATCCGCGCGCGCAGGAAGTCAATCGCGCCTCATCCGTGATTTACGGAAACCTGTTGCTGGTAGCCATCTGTGCGCCGGTCGGGCTGGCAGTGATTCCCGCGCTCGGCGTGAATGATGTGGTGGCGGTCAGCTATCTGGGGATAATTCAGATCGGAGTCGCGTATACGCTTTTCACGCTCGGCATGGCGCGCGGCGTGCGCTCGCTGGACGCCGGCATCGTCGGCTATATCGAGCCTGTTTTAAATCCGGTCTGGGTCTTTATCTTCTTAAAAGAGCGGCCTTCTCAATGGGCTGTGCTGGGCGGAGCGATAATTGTCAGCGCGGTTGTCAGTCACATGATTTTAAGAGCAAGGAAGACACGATTGAAAATATAAGCTCTGCCACAGAGGACACAGAGAACACAGAGAGAAACATCAAATTCTAAATCTCAAATTTGAAATCATTAATATCTCTGTGTTCTCTGTGCCCTCTGTGGCTTATTTCTTCAGAGCATCCAGCGGTCTTGATTCGCGAAGTAAGTCGGAGAGCCTTGCGGGTGATGCTGGCGAAACTTTTTGTAGCGCGCGGCCATTCGCTGGTATCTCTGGTCAGAAGATTTTAGTTGATGATGCGGTATCTCGCGCAGGTGATTCTCGATTTTCCAGATGTTTTTGGGTGAGAAACGCCAGTCGTAACCGCCAAGCACTTCGAGATTCGTCAGGCCGTAGCCGGTGAGGCGTCCAGTGTAATCAATGTAAGTATCAAAGTAGCTCCACACGAGCGAGCGCAAGTTGTGAAAGACGGGTTTGCGTCCATGAAGCCCCCTGTCGCGCGAGCGCGCAATAGAACCCCACAAGCCTTTTTCCCGAAAGACGAAGATGACGTGATCCAGCTTGTCTTGCGATTCGAGACTCATGAGCAAGGGCGGGTATCCGTGCTGCTCTAGAATCACAGTCGCCGCGAGCGCGGCCTCCAAACAGTGCGCCTCGCGGCGGCGCAAGACTTCACGAAACGAGCGCAGGGTTGCGCCCGCCGGTTCCCAGTTATAAGGAATTTTGGAAAGGTAACGCTGCACTTGCTGCGGCGTGCGCAAGGCACGAATCAGGTTCCATTCTTGCTTGGTGAAGGCTGCTTTGTCCGGCGCGCTCATCTTGACTTTGAACTCGGATCATTGAAATGAAAGGATGCATTCTGCCGGATGAAGCGAGCGGGAGCAAGCCTCTCCTTCAATCAGAGTTGATTAAAGGAGTGGCTTGCT
>JACMLC010000652.1 GCA_014379795.1 Pyrinomonadaceae bacterium | reverse complement strand
TGTACACGCGCGGCTCTGTGCTGAAGAGGATGAGAATGCCGGTTGCGCCAATCTTCTCTGCGACGCGAGCGCGGCGCGCTGCCAGCTCCGACAGCCGCGCTTCATCGTTGATGACAGGCGGGGACGGAGCGACGCGAATCACCGTCGAAGCCTTTTTCTCTTTATCGCCCGCATGCGTGTTTGCCGGAATTGGCAAGGCGAACAGAAGCGCAACAAGCGCGACGATGGCTGCCGGATGCCTGTAGGCGTTAGCGGTAAACATAAAATTCTTCTCCCGTCTGACATCGAATGCTGTCAAGAAAGCCGGATAAGTTGTTGAGGGAAATCTGCCTGCGCTTGATTAATATAACGCTTGTGCCCGATTTCAAGGAAGCCGGGAATGATTGCTAAGACAAGCAGTTTTGTAAAAAGATTCAAGGCCAGCAGCAATCTCTTTGCGCTCTTTGCGCGTCCCTTCTTTGCGCTCTTTGCGTTTAAAGGTTTTTTTAACGCAAAGAGCGCAAAGTGTTTTCGCAAAGGGCGCAAAGAAGTTCCCCTACTGCCGCCAGCTTACTCTTTTTATCAACTGGCTTTTCATCTGGACTGAGAACTCACACGGACGGGCGTATCGTGCGTCGTGCGGTTGCCGAAAAAGTCTTCGGCAAAGACGCGCAACAGGTAATCACCCGCCGGAAGTTTTGAAGCCTCCCATAAACCCTCTCGCGCCGCGCGGTCGCGCACAATGTTGGTCACTATGTAAGCGAAGATGGTTTGCCCGGTTGCACCCGACTTGCTGCCTGCGGCGTAAGCTAATTGAGCTGCGCTCTCATCATGCGGCAAGCTTTCAAAAGAGATGGTCACGAGCGGCTCATTGAATCCCTGTACGGGCGCGCCGTCGCTGGTCAGCGCCTGATACCCTAAGCGGTAGAGTCCCAGCCGCCGCCGCGCGGCATTCCCGTCCATCTGATCATAGGCGCGCACGACGATTCGCACATCGCCTTCAAGATTGAGACGCGCGGCAGTTTCTTTGCTTCTGCTTACCGTCGAAGCATCTGCGCGTATCTCATCCCAGGCGGCGTCATAAAATCTCACTCCGTCTTTTTCAATCGTCGGCGCGACAGTGTCCCTGACTCCCGGCAATTCCAGAGCGGCGAGCGCGTTAAATTCTGCTCCGGTGTATCCCGCAATCAGATGCACATGATTCTGATTATTAAGAGTTCCAATCGTCTCGCCGACAGCGAAGCGCGTCCCGCGCCGCACGCGCATGCCCGTCACGCGCCCCGCCGCATCACGCAAGGGCAGGAACTTTTGCTCATCTAAAATACCGTCGCTCACATCTCTGCCGACGCGCAGGTGTATATAGCCGAGCGTGGGAAAGCGTATGCGTTCGCGCGTGGTTCCAACGTCTTCTACAGAGAAAGGGTTCAGGACTCGCTCTGTACGCACGGCGCGCACCCTTTCGCCGTAAGCCCCCGGAATATCAAGGCCGTTATGAAACCATGCTTCTTTATCATCCGCGCTCAGCTCGCCGCGTATCTCGCCAAAGGTCGCCGCAATCTCCCTTGAACGATCCGGCGGCTCGTAAGGCCAGCGCGGAGGAGAGGCCGCGCGCATTTGCGCTGCGGTCAAAGAGAGAGACGCGAAAGCATCAGTAGAGACTTGCGAGCCGCGCGCTCTGCTCTCTCCGACGACGGCGCGGACGAGCTTGTTTCCGGTGTCCGTAAAGATAATCGTTCCGTCAGGCGCGTGCGCGATGCCCGCAGGGCGATTGAGGCGCGCCCCTTCGAGCGAGCCGTCCTGAAATCCCTCTCCGTTTCCTCCCGCTATCGTCAGGACTTGCGGCAGGACGCCCCATCCGCAGATGCGCAAGGCCGCGCCTCCCGCATCGGCCACGTAAATCGTCCCGTCCGCATCAACCGCAATTCCCGTCGGCTCATTGAAGGACGCTGTGAAGAGCATCCCGTCTATGCTCGCCCTCTCACCTGTTCCGGCGATGGTTTGTACCTTTCCGGTTTGCCAGACGCGGCGGATGCGTTGATTGCCCGTGTCGGCTACGATCAAAGAGCCGTCCGGCGCGACAGCGATGCCGCACGGCGTATCAAAGCGCGCTTCAGCTCCTACTTCTGAATCTGCAAAACCGGCTTCGCCCGCGCCCGCTAAGGCGCTGACGTTGCCCGATGTATCAATTTTTCTGATGCGGTCGTTGTATGTGTCCGCGACGAAAATCTGGCCGTCGCTTCCGACCGCCACGCCGATTGGGGCGTTGAAGAGAGCCTCTGCGCCGTTCCCGTCTGCGTAACCCGCGCGCCCTGCGCTTCCTGCGACCAACGACGCCTGCCCCGTTTCGGGATTGACCCGGCGAATCACATGCGCTCCCGTCTCTGCGACGATGAGCGAGCCGTCCGGCGCGAGCGCGACCGCTGAGGGCGTATCCAGATTTTCCGTCAACACCTTCGCGCTCCCGTCTGGCGCGATGCGCCACAGCTTTCCAGTCTCGCCGTCCGTGACGTAAACAGTTGCGTCCGCGCCGATGACAACGCCGAAAGGATTCGTCAAACGCACAGCCGCTTCCCCGCTGTCGGCTCCGGCAATCGTGTGAACCACGCTCAGCGGCGGCACATCGGAAGACTGTTGCGCCCTGCGATAAATAAAGACCGCTCCAACGGCCAGAGCCATGACAAGAATGAGGCTCAGGAAAATTAAGCGAGATTT
>JACMLC010000067.1 GCA_014379795.1 Pyrinomonadaceae bacterium | reverse complement strand
TAACACCGGATCGAGAAACGTCCGCTCGCGCCTGAAGACATGCGTCATAAACAAGCCCAGTGGCTTTGTGACCGCCAGAATCAGCGCGAAGAAAAACAGTATTTGTAACCAACCGTTGAAAGCCATAGCTTTGAGGACAACAGGACTCAGAACTCAGGACTCAGAATAAAAGCCAAAGCTTTTTCTTTCTTCTGAGTCCTGAGTCCTGAGTTCTGTGTCCTGCCTTTCAAAATTTTTCCGGGCGCAACAGCGCGTAAGCGAGATAGACCAGCAGCAGGACGCAGGCTGCTAAGGTCAGGATTGTTTCTAAGCTCAAAAGAGTGCGCTCCTCACTGTAACTTCTCGCAGCCGCGCACATACGCGAGCGCGAGAAGGAAAAAGGCGATAGTTAAAGCGACGAAGATAATGTCCTGCATCCCGCGCTCCTCTCAGTTGATGTTGTAGCCCATTTCAAAGTAGAAGAAATGATTTCCGTTCGTGACATTGGCATTGCCGATGGAATACGCGGCATAGCCGGTCAGCTTTGGTGTAAATTTGAAATAGCCGCCGGGTGTGAAATAACCGTTGGCATGCTTTCCCGTATACCAGTCGGCCTGCACTCCGAAACGGCTGGTGACAGGCTGCTCGAAGGTGAACTGTCCGACCCCGCGATTGGCGTTCGGGGCCACGACGTTCTTGGTAAAATAGCCACCGCCAAACCCTATTCGCGTTTTGGTCTTAAAGGTCTTTTGCGCCATCACGTAAGAGTGGTTGCCGAGGTTGTAAGATTTATTGCGCACAGGGATGTACACGTGATTGCCGATGGCAATCGCCCAGCCATTATCTCCGCCGTTGTAAACTCTCCACTTGACGGCGGGCACTAACGTCGTCGCATCCGCTCCGGGTTGAATGTTCCCTATGATGTTGAGACCGATTTCAACATTGCCGCCCGTGCCCACGACCACGCGCGGCACAAATGAAGAGAATCTCGGCTCGTTCGGCTTGGCGCTGATGTCCAACTCGACATAGACCTTGCCGCTTGGCAGCACGTCCGTAGTCGGGACGTTGAAGACGGTCTGTTGCGCCTGAACCCGCGAGATGCCGCCCGTGATGGCGACCGTTATAATCAACACCGCCAGAATGGTCAGCAGCATTTTCAACAACAGCGCGCCGACCGTGCCTTTGAACGGGCGAGGCTCGCAGCATATTTCTACCGCATCGCTTTCAACAATGAGCGGTTGGTTATTTTTTTCCATGAATTCTAATTCCCTTTTCCCTGTCCTTGCGACTCTCCATCAAATCCAGACAATGCGCGCCAAAGATGAGCAGCGGGATTGTCAGGACGAGCAGAACCGTTCCCACAGTTTGAGTGTAAGAGCCGAAGCCTTGCGTACCCGTGAGCCACGTACTCGCCGTCAAAAGCGAACCGATGAGAGCGGCCATGATGCCGCCCACCAACCCGAAGACCGCGCCGATGGCACACCAAGACCAGCCGTGATCTTTGAACTCTGCCACTACCTTTCGGCGATCAACTTTCGGGCGCGTCTCAAGCTTATCAAAAGTCATGCTCATAATCTTTACTTTCCCGGCACGCGAAAAAGGCGTGGAAGCAAAAGCTCCACGCCCTCTTGAGTGCCGCGCGATTCTTCTCTTCTCCTTCTGAGCCTGCGAGGTTAGCTGTCGGGCTTGGACTGAAGAAGTGTCCGACGTGATCTTTCACGATGCGCCCCGTGCGCCGCTCTTCAAAGCAAAGCGCTTTTGGTTCCCCCGCGCTGCCCGTCTCACGGCTCTCTTTAAGAGCCATCGCGGGCAGCTTCGGCAAACAAATTGTCAACATTTGAATATTACGGCGGCGCGTATAAGGATGGGGTAAAGGATTTATAAAAAGTTTATAAGGATTGAGCGCGATGGCAAGATAAGGAAGCAGCGGGGGCAAGCCCGCCTTCCTGACCTGCGAGTTAGAGTGGCTTGAATGATTCAAGTTGTGCTGATTTGCAGGTTAGGAAGCGGGGCTTCCCCCCGCTCTCTGTCTGATTTCAACCTTACTTTGATTTTCACTCGCCCGCGTGAAAGCGATAGCCGATCCACGGTTCCGTCTGGATGTATCGCGGCGAGGCGGGGTCGGCCTCTATCTTTTTTCTCAGTTGGCCGATAAAGACGCGCAGGTATTCGGTCTGTTCGACGTAATTGCCGCCCCAGACGGCTGCGAGCAGCGTCCGGTGCGTGAGGACTTTGCCCGGATGCTGTACCAGAAAGGCGAGCAGGTCAAACTCTTTGGGCGTGAGATGCACTGCGCGCTGCTGCACAAAGGCGCTGTGCGCTTCGAGGTCAACGCGAAAGTCGCCCGTTTCGATAACCGTAGGCTTATCGCCCGCCGCGTCGGGTGCGCGCCTGAGCGTCGCCCGCACGCGCGCCAGCAATTCGTCTATTCCGAAAGGCTTGGTCACATAATCATCCGCGCCCGCATCCAGCGCCTCAACCTTGGCGCGTTCCTCGCCTTTGACAGAGAGGATGATGACGGGGACGCTGGACACAGCACGCAGGCGGCGGCACAGCTCAAGGCCGCCCATGTTCGGCATCGTCAGGTCTGTAATGACCAAATCGGGATGCCAATCGTTGAACAGCTCAAGCGCGGCTTCGCCGTCAGCCGCCACGCGCACTTCGTAACGATGCGTCGTCAAACTGCGCCGCAGCACGCGCGCAATCTGCGGCTCGTCATCCACTATCAGAATGCGTTTGCTCTCGTTCATAAGTAAGTTTGGAGTCTAGAGTCTAGAGTCTGGAGTCTGGAGTCTGGAGTCAAAAACTCTCCTCTGACTTTAGACTCCCGACTCCTGACTCCTGACTCCTGACTCCGAACTCTTGACTGTTTCGTCCGGGTCTTCATCACCGACGGGCACGACGAATGAGATGCGAGTCCCCGTGCCGTGCGCTTTGTCTTCAACGCGGATGCGCCCGCCGTGCGCTTCGATGATGCCGCGCGCGATGGCGAGTCCCATTCCGAGACCCGTCGAAGGCATCCCGGCCTCGGCAGCTTCGCCCGTCGCCCGAAAGAATTTATCAAAGACGCGCTCGCGCAAGTCTGCGGGAATGCCGCGTCCTTCGTCTTCGACTGCAAATTCTACCATCTCGGCGGGCGCGCGGCTGGCCGCGACCAGAATGCGCGTGCCGTTGGGCGAATACTTGGCCGCGTTGTCAACCAGCGTGTAGACGACTTCGGCCAGCGCGCGTGCATCCACACGCACGGCTGGCAGGTTTTCTTCTATCTCGACTGTGATTCGATGCCCGCGCGTCAGCGGCTCTGCGCGTGCGAGCGCAGCCGCAATAATCTCGTCCACGTTTCCCCACGCGCGGCGCAGGTGCATCTCTCCGGCTTCGATGCGCGCCAATTCAACCAGCCCTTCGATAAAACGGTTGAGCCGGTCTGCCTCTTCGTTGATGACTTCGAGAAATTCCCGTCGTCCCTCTGCATCAATTGGGAGAGCGTCTTGACTTGCCCCCGCTTCCGTTTCCAGCAGCGTTGTCACAGATGCTTTGATCGAGGTCAGAGGCGTCCGCAGGTCATGCGTGACGGCATCCAGCAGAGCGGACTTCAAACGCTCGCTCTGCCGCAGAGCCTCCGCGTGGCTGGCGCGCTCGAAAGCCCCGCGCAGCTCTTCATACAGCCGCTCAATCTCAACTCTTCCGGCCTCTGCTTCATGCGCGCGGCGGCGTGCGCGTGCCGAGAGCTGCCCGACCGTCAGAGCAGTGCTGAGAAAAGCTGCCAGCGCAATCCAATTGTCAGGGTCAGTAATGGTAAAGGTTCCGACCGGCGGCAGGAAGAAGTAGTTAAAGCAGAGCATGCCCAGCACAGAGGCCAGCATCGCAGGGCGACTACCCCACCTGATTGCCGCCAAAAGCACGACCAGCAGCAATGCCAGCGCGACCGTCGTCTGGTTCAGATGCGCGTGCAAAGGTTGCAAGACGGCCACCGTGACCGCGATGCCCAGCGCCGCCAGCGCATAATCCATGCCT
>JACMLC010000651.1 GCA_014379795.1 Pyrinomonadaceae bacterium | reverse complement strand
GCGCCCGTCGCTGCTCCAACGCACCGCCGTGTTTGGAAGAGTGAGAGTCTTTACCGGCTCGCCTCCGTCAAACGGAATCAGTGCGAGGACGAAGGGAGAGCCGGGCTGCTCTGTCCAGTAAGAGCAGGCGATCAGCTTTCCGTCCGGCGAGACGACCGCCATTTTGGAAAACTTGTTGGTCAACTGCACTGGCTGGCCGCCGTCAATTGAAATTTTCCACACGGTCGGCCTGCCGCTGTCCCAAGACTCGTAAACAATCCAACGCCCGTCCGGTGAAAACTGCGGAAAGGATTCCTTCTTGTCTCTGGTCAACTGCGTCAGATTGCTGCCGTCCGGATTCATCTTCCAGATATGAACGCCTTCTGCATCCCGGTCTGAGACAAAGACCAGCGTGCGCCCGTCGGGCGAGACAGCCGGATGCAGGTTCGTGCCCGGAAGGTCAGTCAACTGCTTCGGCTCTGTGCCGTCTGCGTTCATCATCCAGATATTTGTCTTGCCGCTCGCGTTTGAGGAATAAACCACACGGCCATCGGGCGTCCAGGCTAAACCATATCCCCAGCCTGAGCCTTGCGTCACCTGACGCGCACGCGCGGCATCCGCGTTCGGCGCGACCCAGATGTTCGAGACTTTATCCTGATGCACTGTCGCGATGGTCTTTGAGTCCGCCGTCACGCTCAGCGAGACATAGTTGTTCAGGTCATTAGTGACGCGGCGCACTTGTCCGCCCTGTTTGTCAACCAGCCAGATTTGCAAAGAGTCGGGCGCGTCGTCCGCCGGAGCTAAGAGCAACAATCCGCTGCCGTCGCGCAGCCATGCCAGTTGAAACACGTCGAGCCACATTTTAGAGCCGAGCATTTTTTCCTGCCCGTCCGCGACCTGAACCTCGACGATAGTAACTTTCCAGTTGAGCTTGGCGTTGATCGAAGCGAGGGCGATGGTCTTCCCGTCGGGCGACCACGAGGGGAAAAACCATGCATCAGGCGCGCGGCGCGTGGCAAGCTTTTGCTCTCCCGTACCGTCGGTGTTAGCAATCATCAAATCCGTCTCGCGCTCTGCGCCCGGAGTGAAGCGCAGAAAAACGAACCGCGCGCCGTCCGGCGAAAAGGTGATGCCGCTATCTATATCGGTCAGAACTTTTTTCGGCTCGCCCCCCAGCACAGAAATTTGGTAGAGCTGTTTGACAGGTTGATTTCTTTCACCGCGCACGTAGTAAACAGAGCCGCTATCTTGCGAAAAGGTGACGCCGAAATAATTGGACTCGGCTGGCGCGACGAGCTGCACGTTGCGGGTTGAGGCAACCTGTCTGATCCAGAGGCTGCGCTGCGTGCCGTCGCTGACGATGTGCGCCACGTACTTGCCGTCGGGCGAGATGCCTGACATCACAGACCTGCCCGTCGAAGTGAGACGGCTGAGCCTGATGGTTTGAAAGTGTGCGACCTCAGCCGCGCCGGATTTGTGCCAGAAGAGCTTGTAAGCCGTGAAACCAAGTCCCGCGACCAGCAGTGCGCCTATCAGTGAAAACGCCAGCCACCGATTTCTTTTACTTTGACTCGCGCCCGCATGCGCTTCCGTGCCTGCCGTATTTCGCACAGGCGTGACCGATTCAGTCTCGGCCACAATTTCGCGCTCAGTCGCGGAAGCTGCATGCTCGCGTTGCCCGCTGGTGCGCTGTACAAAATCGCCGCTCCTGAATCCCGGCGCAGCCGTGCGCTCAAGCTTGGCCTCGAATTCCAACTCCTGCTTTAAAGAGCGAAGGTCAACCAGCATGTCTTTTATCGTCTGGTAACGCTCCTCTTTATCTTTGCGCAAACTCTTTCTGACGATTCGCTGAAGCTCTGCTGGCACGTCCGTCAGGTACTCGCTGAGCGGCGGCGGCTCTCGGTCAAGAACTGCGACGATGACATCGCTCGTCGTCTCGCCCGTAAACGGCACGCGCCCCGTCAACATCTCGTAAAGGCTCACGCCTAAGCTCCAGATGTCCGTGCGCCCGTCAAGCGCAAGCCCTCGCGTCTGCTCCGGCGACATGTAGCTCACGGTGCCCATAATCATGCCCGGACTCGTGTTGACCAGCATCTTCGTCTGGGCTTCCGTATCAATCGAAGCAGCCCCGCTCCCGGTCGGCTTTGCCAACCCGAAGTCCAACACTTTCACGTAGCCGTCCGTGCGCAACATGATGTTTTCCGGCTTGATGTCACGATGAATGACGCCCGCCTGATGCGCTGCCGTGAGCGCGCCGGAAACCTGCACCGCGACCTCTAAGGCTTCGAGCAAACTCAGGCGCACGCCCTGCATGTGCTGGCGCAGGGTCACGCCGTCTATAAATTCCGTCGCGATAAAATGCGTCGCATCGGCCTGCCCGATTTCATGAATAGTGATGATGTTCGGATGATTGAGCGCAGAAGCGGCGCGCGCTTCCTGCACAAAACGCTGCATACGCTGCTGGTCTGTGGCAAACTCCGGCGGCAGGATTTTCAGGGCCACCGTGCGCTCAAGCTGCGTGTCCTGCGCCAGATAAACTTCGCCCATCCCGCCCGTGCCCAGGTGCGCGCGGATTTCATAGCGTCCCAACAATGTCCCTGCGTTAAGCGTCATTTAAATCTGACTTATTCTATGTCAATCAAGAGTAGAAGTTCTTAGCTTTCTTTGCGTCTTGCTATTTTGCGCTCCTTGCGTTTAAAGGCTTTTTTAACGCAAAGGACGCAAAGATTTAAGACGCAAAGCACGCTAAGAGAAAGCAGCGAATTTATTTCTATCCTTGATTCGCATATTCTATC
>JACMLC010000650.1 GCA_014379795.1 Pyrinomonadaceae bacterium | reverse complement strand
GTATCACTATCCGGCCTCTCTCTCTAGATTATTTCCGCGCGCGCTTTCTGATAACGTGCTGTTAATCGGGAGAAAGTTATCACAGGTGGAATAAGTTGCATTTGATGATGAATAATGGTGAACCGAAAATGAAGTTTGCGCCCGCCTGGGTGCGAGCCACGGCTGCTGTGGTTCGTTATCTTCCAGCGGGTCGCTATCGCCTGATGAATCAAATCTGTCGTCGTCCTCCCGAAGCATTTTTGATGAAGATGCCCGAAGAGTTTGGCGGAGTGATCTTCAAATGTGACCTGCATGATGCTATTTCTCGTGAAGTCTGCTTTACCGGACGTTATGAGCCGCAGGAAACAATGCTCGTGCAGGCGATTTTGCGTCCGGGTATGACCTTTGTGGATGTTGGAGCCAATTGGGGATACTTCACTTTTTTGGCCGCTCATCTGGTTGGCAAGAGCGGCAGAGTGATAAGCGTGGAGCCTGACCCAAGACTATTTAAAGCTCTACAAGAAAGCATCGAGCGAAACGATTTAGAGCAGGTCGCAGCAGTACAAGTTGCTGCCGGAAGCGGCTCAGGTGTTTTAAACTTGGCTGGATATGACGACGCGGGCAGCAACTTTGGCGTGTCGCGTGTGATTAGCAAGGAGCACACGGACGAGAAAGTTTTCGCAGTCGCATCTCGCCCGCTTGATGAATTAATTGATGAAGCAAACCTGTCTGTCATAGACCTGTTGAAAATGGACATAGAGGGGTATGAGGGCTTCGCTTTGATGGGCATGGCACGAACTCTGAAAGAGAGGCGCGTTAAAAGAATCTTATTAGAGTTGCATCCGGCGCAACTCGCAGAGCATGGGCAATCGGCAGCGGAGATTATCGAACAACTACGTGGCTTTGGTTACTGTGCGTGGCGTCTCAATCATTCACCTCAAGTTACCCGACATGCAGCTTATAGCAAGCACATTGACCTCAAAACATTTTTACAGCCGTTTGATGAAGGGCAGCCACTTGACGTGTGGTCTCATTTGCTTTGGACTGCGCCGGACGTGGAGTTGCAATGGTAACGAAAGACTTTGCTCTACCTAAGCTGAAGCGGCCAGCAACTTTTGCTTCTTCAATGGAAGAGGTAAAGGCTGAGCCGAAATGGGGCTTCGCTGAGTTTTTCGTTATCAGCCAGACCGCATTCCCTGCCATCCTGTTTCTGCCGGGAACGCAGGCATTGCGATTGCCGCTTCGCGTCGCAGCCTTTGCTGTCAGCTTGGCTGCACTGGCATGGTGGTTGGGAAGTCGTCGCCGTCATGCGCCGCACCCGGCCACACATTGGTTACTGTTGGCTGTGGTATATCTCATCTTGATGATTTTTCATCCGACGACTAACACAACGTTTGCCGGATTAGCCCAGACGGTGTTGTATTTATCGGTGTTGGCTCCGGTGTTTTGGGCTTCGTCCCTGATCCGCTCACCACAACGCCTGATGCGCCTGTTGGTCATTCTCTTCATCTGCAACGGGATCAACTCGTTGGTCGGGGTCTTGCAGGTTTACGCGCCCGGTTATTTTATGCCGCAAGAGTTTTCGAGCGTCGTCCTGGCATCGAAATACGGCCTGAGCACTTACACCTACGTCAACTCGGCGGGAAAGCTGGCGATCCGGCCTCCGGGGTTGTTTGATACGCCGGGCGCAGTCTGCGCTGCGGGGATGCTGGCCGCTTTGCTGGGTTTTATATTCTCCGTGAATTTGAAAAAGCTGAGTCACCGGCTCGGCTCTCTCTTTTTGGGCGTGGCCGGTGTCGCCGCCGTTTACTTGAGTCAGGTGCGAACTGCGCTGCTGATTATGTGCGGGATGATGGCGGTCTATGTCGGGGTTCTCTGGGTGATTCAAAAACGGAGAACGAAGGCCATCGTCTTTCTAAGCATCGCGGTCATGCTCGTGACCATCCTTTTTTCTTTCACCGTCGCGCGCTCGGGCAAAGCTTCGATGAGACGTTTCCAAGACCTCGCGGCAGGCGACCCGTTGACGGTTTATTACGATAATAAACGGGGCGATCAATTAGAGAACGGTTTCACTGATTTATTACCCAGCTATCCGCTCGGCGCGGGGCTGGGGCGTTGGGGCATGATGCGTGTTTATTTTGGAGACGAAACAAATGTTGATTCGCCTTCGATCTGGGCGGAACTGCAATTCCCGGCGTGGATTCTCGATGGCGGCGTGATCCTGATGTGCCTTTACTGTCTGGCTTTGCTGGCAACAGTTACTTACGAGCTAAAAATTTCCAGAGACGCAACTAATCCGACGTTGCGTCTCATCGTCCCCATCATCGTTGCCGCCAATATAGGCGTAATTGTTCTGATCTTCGGGTTTACGCCATTCACCACTCAGGTTGGAATGCAATACTGGTTCTTAGCCGGAGCCTTGCACGGAGTCGCACGGACGAGCGGCATCTTTTCACATGAGCGCATACGTACTGGTCAGCGGAGATTTCACCACTTGGGGCGGCATGGATCGGGCCAACTATGAGTTGGCTTGGTATCTGGCCGATCAGATCGGAGCATCCGTTCATCTGGTCAGTTTTTTAGTGGCCTCTCCACTGGCCGAACATCCGAACGTGACGTGGCACAAAGTCTCAAAGCCGCTCAATATGTACATGCTCGCCGAGCCATTGCTGGCGCGCGAGGGAAAACGCGTGGCGAGACTTTTAAGCGGTCAGGGCGCGCGCGTGGTGGTCAATGGCGGCAACTGCCTGTGGCCGGATGTGAACTGGGTGCATGCGGTGCATGCCGCATGGGACAATCGCCACACACACGCGCCGATGATGTTCCGCCTGCGCGCCGATTGGGCGAAACGCATGGCGCGCCGCGCCGAGCGGCAATCGTTACAGATGGCGAAGATCGTCTTCACAAATTCAAAGCGTGCGCGCCAGCAAGTAATAGAACACGCCGGCCTGCCGCCGGAGCGTGTGCATGCTGTGTACTATGGAATTGATCCGGAAGTTTTCCATCCGAGCGCCACAGCCGAGCGCAAAGCAGCGCGGGAAAGTTTGGGCTGGCCTTTGTCGCGCCCCGTCGTGGCTTTCATCGGAACATTAGGCCACGACCGCAATAAAGGTTTTGACGTACTCTTTGCCGCATGGGAACTGCTGTGTCGAGATTCGGCTTGGGACGTTGAGCTGGTGGCGCTGGGAGCAGGGGCTGAAGTCGAGTTATGGCGTCGCAGGGCGGCGGCGGCGAAACTGGATGAGCGTATCCGCCTGATGGGTTTTACCAAAGACGTGCGCCGCGTCTTGACGGCGGCTGATGCGCTGGTGAGTCCGACGCACTATGATGCCTATGGCCTCGGCGTTCATGAAGCGCTGTGTTGTGGGCTGCCTGCCTTTGTCACGAGGTCGGCAGGTGTGGCTGAGCGTTATCCGGATGAGTTGTCTGACCTGTTGCTCGGTGATCCGCCAGAGGCCGGCGACCTGTCCCGGCGGCTGCGGCTCTGGCGCGCGCAGATGCCGGATTACAGCGCACGCGTCGCGCGTTTCGGCACGCAGCTTCGGCAGCGCACCTGGACGGACATGTCCAGCGAGATATTCGGATTGATGACAAGCTCTCATTGAATCTTCAACAGAAAGATTTTGAAATTACTTTGAACAACATTTTAATTACTGGCGGGGCCGGATTCATCGGTAGCCATCTGGCAGAGCGGTTGCTGGCTGACGGCCATCGCATCACGATTATTGATGATCTCTCGACCGGGCGGTACTCGAACATCGCGCACTTAGAGGGGCGCGATGGGGTCGAGATAATCATAGATACGGTGCTTAACGAAACTCTGATGGAAGAGTTGATCCGCCGCAGCGACCGCGTGTTTCATCTCGCCAGCGCCGTTGGCGTCAAGCTCATCATGGAGCAGCCGGTCAAGACCATCGAAACAATCTTCGGGGGAACTGATATCGTGCTGCGCTACTGCACACGCTATCGCAAGCGTGTGCTCATTCCGAGCACCAGCGAGGTGTATGGCAAGGGAACCACCGTGCCGTTTCAGGAAGACGATGATGTCTTGACCGGGGCGACCAGTAAGCATCGTTGGGCTTACGCCTGCGCGAAAGCTTTGGACGAGTTTCTAGCCTTGGCCCACTGGCGCGAGACGCGGCTTCCGGTTGCCATCGTCCGTTTATTTAATACCGTTGGCCCAAGACAGACAGGGCAGTATGGAATGGTCGTCCCGCGCTTCGTCCAATCTGCGCTCAAGAATGAGCCGCTCGTCGTTTACGGCGACGGACAGCAGACGCGCTGCTTCGGCCACGTCACGGATGTCGTCGAGGGGCTTGCACATGTGCTTGAAACTCCAACCTGTTTCGGTCAGGTTATCAATCTCGGCAGCGACCGTGAGGTCTCGATTGACGAGCTGGCACGCTTGACCGTGGAATTAACCGGCAGCCAGAGCGAGATTCATTATGTCTCCTATAGCGAGGCTTACGGCGAAGGATTTGAGGATATGCGCCGCCGCGTCCCCAGTTTAGAGAAAGCCGCGCGCTTACTCAATTATCACCCGACGCGCGACCTGCAAGCTATCATTAAAGATGTCGCTGCCGAGCTTAAAACACAAGTAAGCGGCGAACAACAGCGGAGTAAATCCGGCAGCTCAAATTAGCCGCCGCGCGAGGCATGAAGAGAACCGAAATATTCTCATGCTTGAAAAGATAGGAAACAGATATGAACACTCTTGAGTCGGCTGTTCGCAGAGCCAAGCATGGGCTTGGATTGTCTAGTGGCTCGCTGCTGGTCAGGGCTGTTCGCCCGGCTTATGACTCATTGCTGAACGTTGTCTACGGGCGCGCAGGCATTGAACGGAAGATTCATGGCGAGCCGCCGTTTCGATTGCGCCCTCAGTATCGAGCGGTGGGGGAAGATTTTGAGCCAACGGTGTTTGCTGCCCTGAAGTCCGGCGCGCATCCTGGCGGAGTGGTGTTAGATATTGGAGCAAACGTCGGGATGTACAGCATGCTCCTCGCGCAGTGGGTGGGCGAGTCGGGGCGTGTGTATGCCTTTGAGCCTGCGCCGGAGCCTCTGCACGCGCTACGCGATCACGTCACCCTCAATAATTTGTCTGACCGGATTGAGGTCATCGGAGAGGCTGTCAGCGATGCTTCCGGTGAAGCTACGTTTTATGCGCATACCGCCAATGGGGAAAATAGTCTGAACCCTGAGTATGCTCGACGGGTCACGGCTGCCGAGGCCGTGCGCGTGCCTGTCACGACGATTGATGACTTTTGCTTGCGGCGAGAAATCAAACCTACCATGCTCAAGATGGATATTGAGGGATTTGAATTTCACGCCTTACGCGGAGCTAGCGAGACGCTCTCTCAGTATCGGCCAACCGTCATTATCGAGTTGCATCCACACATCTGGCCGGAGATTGATTTCACACGAGAGCAGGCGGACGCGATTCTGAAGGAACTGGGTTGCGAGGCTGTTCCTCTGGAGACACAGGCTGACCCGTTAGCTGAAGTCGGGCATGTCATACTTAAATATCTTTCATCAAGTCCGCCGGCCAGCGCCTGTTAAGATCAAATTAATTTCAGCTTGGATTCTCGAATGAAGGCCAGCCATTTGGAGTTGGTCGTTAATGAAGGGTGTGTCATGGATATAGGCCGGGTGCATCGTGCGTGGAAGCGTTTCATCTGGGCGCCGCTTCGGAGTCGTCTTTATCCGGAGGTCGAAACACAAATAGGCAATAAGCGGATGCGGTTTGATCTGCGAGATCAGATCATCAGTCGCACGCTATATGTTTACGGCGCGTATGAGCCTGAGATGCAACGCCTGATGAGCAAGATGAATCTGCCGGGCGCAGTCTGTCTTGATATCGGAGCTAACATCGGGCTGCACACGATTGCGATGAGTGAGTTGGTTGGAGATACTGGCCGGGTCTTCGCTTTTGAGCCGGAGGAGCATAATTATCGCCTTCTGGAACATAACCTGCAAATCAATAACATAACCAATGTCGTGTTGAGTCAAAGCGCAGTGAGTGATACGGAGGGCGTCTGCCAGATCGGACTCAATCCGGTTAATTACGGTGATCACCGCGTCTCGACCGCGTCGCCCGGAGAATGGGCGACGCGGGAAGTCGCCATGACCACCGTTGATGCCAGCTTGTGTGAGCTGCCTGATGGCTCGATTCGCTTTATCAAGATTGATGTTCAGGGACATGAGCTGCATGTCCTGCGAGGCATGGAGAACACTTTGAAGCGAAATCCAGATGCCATCATGATGATCGAGATTGCTCCGGACTTGCTGTCGAACGCGGGCACTTCGGCAACGGAAGTGATGAGCTATTTATACGATTTGGGGTTTACCGGCTGGGAATTGGAGGCACATCGAATCGTGCCTCTGTCGGAAGCCTGGGTTTACGATCTGATAAGAGACAAGATGTGGGTGGATGCTGTAGTCTCCCGCAATAGCGAGCTTCTGAGAAATGCGATGAGTGATTTTTGCGGGGTGACGTTGCCCCCTGTTCCTTCAAGAGAAAAGGGACTTCACACCGGATTGACAAAAGGGAATTAAGAGCTTATCGCAGAGTTTTTCGTTTTTTTAGTATCTGCTTTTTATTTGCATGAGTCGTACCCGAAGAAGCGCACTGAACTTCGCTGGTGGCTTAATCTTTACTGTCGTAACTGTATGCGTCGGGGTGTTCTCCACGCCCTGGCTGCTGCATTGGTTGGGCGTCGAGCGTTTTGGGACATTCCGTGTACTCTTAGATTGGGTTGCGTATGTGGGGTTGTTGGAACTCGGATTGGGCGGAGCGTTATGGGCGCGGCTAGCTGTCGCACTGGGCAAAGGTGAGAAGGCCACAGCGCAAAATCTGCTGGTGGCAGGATTGCGCGCATACTTTCTGGTCATGCTTGTTATGGTAGGGGTTGGTCTTGGCTTAATGGTCGCGCTGCCATATTTCGTCAAGACAGTGACGGTAGGGCATGATGAGCTTCGCCTAGCTTGGTTGTGCTGCATATTGCCCATCATAATCTTTCCTCTATCAGTCTTTCGTTTGCTGGCAGATGCGCGACAGCAAAGTTATCTGGTGAGCCTGTTGTTTACGCTTCAATCCTTGTTGACCATCGGGCTATTGCTGATAACCGCGTGGGCTGGATGGGGATTGATAGGCCAGAGCCTGGCGATTGGGTTAGGTCAATTCCCGGCTATCTTTATCTTGATGTGGATTGGCCTGCGCGCTTATCCGATAAGATGGCTATCCAAGCCGGAGCCGGAAGCTAGAAGAGCCATACGCGCGCTCAACTGGCCGATGTTTATTTATAACACCAGCTTTCGCGTCGGCATTCTCAGCGACACAATCGTTCTCGCATGGGTGATGGGGCCGACAGCAGTCGTTCCCTTCTTCTTAACGCAGCGGCTGGCGACTCTGGCTCAGAATCAATTGATGAATATAGGCAATTCGACATGGGCCGGGCTGGTCGAGTTGCAATCGCAGGGACATCTGGACACATTTAGGACGCGCCTCTTGGAATTGACGAGCCTCGTCAGCGGTTTGAGCCTTGCAATCTTAATTCCGATTGCAACTTTTAATTACCATTTCATAGCCCGATGGGTCGGCTCTTCCAATTATGCGGGCGATGCTGTGAACATCCTCGTCTGTCTTAATATCTGGCTGTGGGCAGTCTTCTATCTGTGGGGCTGGACTTTGAGTGGCACAGGGCAAATCGCGCATTGGACGCCTTATGCGCTCTCATTTACCATTATTAATCTCGCGGTGAGCATTACGGGAACATTGATGCTTGGCATGGTCGGGCCTCTGCTTGGGACTTTAGTGAGCTTTCTACTTGTTACTTCGTGGGGCATGCCGCGAATCTTGAAAAGAATCTTCGGGCTGTCACCGTATGCTCTGTGGCGTAATGCTCTGCTGCCATTTCTGTGGGCATTACCCTACGCCATAATTCTAGGAATCATTGCGCGCGCTCGGACACCTTCCGGCTGGGCAGAGTTAATTATGGAAATGAGTTTAGCCAGTCTGTTCGGGCTTGCGCTGTGGTGGATGCTTGGCCTTTCCGGCAGTGACCGCACTATCTGGAGAGCGCGATTGCAGGGTGCTTTGGGGAGATGACGGGACGCGTCTGGCATCTGTTGACAGGCGAATATCCGCCACAGTCCGGAGGCATCAGCGATTACACATGGCTTTTGGCATCGGGGCTGGCTGCTGGTGAGGAGAAGGTTCACGTTTGGACGACGCCCGTTGAAGGAATCACCCCTGCCGCTCAGGGCGTGACGGTTCATCACTCTGCCGGAAAATGGTTGCCACGCGATCTCGCACGCTTGGGCGCAGAGCTTAACAGCTTTGCCGCGCCGCGCCGCTTGTTGGTACAACATACGCCTAACACTTGGGGCTATCGAGGGCTGAACCTGCGTTTCTGCGAGTGGCTGGTGAAGCGGAAAAAAGCTGGTGATGATATTTGGCTCATGGTGCATGAGCCTTACTATCCCTGGCTCTGGCGCGATAAGCCCACGCGCTGGTTGCTTGCCGCCGGGCAGCGTTGGATGATGCGCAGGCTGCTAGCAGCCAGTTCTCGCATTTACATCTCGATTCCCGGCTGGGAGAAATATCTGCGAGCTTACGAGACCGGAGGGCGGCGCTCGATCAAGTGGCTGCCTATCTTCAGCACGATTCCGGTGATAGCCGATGACAGGAAAGTGGCCGAACTGCGGCAAGGTTTAACTCGCAGCGGGCGGATAGTGATCGGGAGCTTTGGCACTTTCGGCGGAGCCGTCGGAGAAATGCTGCTTAAGGTTATGCCCGCTCTGTTGTTATCGCATCCTGAGCGCGTCGGCCTGTTGCTTGGGCGCGGCGGCGAGCGTTTCGCGGCTCGCCTGCTCTCCCGTCATCCGCAACTGGCAGAGCGTCTCCTAGCGCCCGGCGAGTTGTCGCCGGAACAGGTCTCGCTTAACCTGCAAACCTGTGATGTGCTCGTGCAGCCTTATCCAGACGGAGTGAGCAGCCGTCGCACCAGCGTGATGGCCGGACTCGCGCACGGCATTCCCACAGTGTCAAATACAGGTTTTCTCAGTGAGCCGATCTGGGCGCAGACACACTGCGTGGCTCTTGCCGCAACCCACAAGAGCAGTGATTTTGTCGCAGAGGTGGAGATTTTACTGAAGGACTCTGGCGCCCGCGCGAGTCTGGCTGCCAGAGCCAGCGCGGTCTATACTCAAAACTTTGCATTGGAACATACTTTAAGCAGGCTGCGAGATGCGGGTTGAATTATGCTGGTAAAAATATTGAAGGAAGCGTTTCGGCCATTTACATTTCGGGGCAAAGCCAGACTTTTACACGCGGTAAGTCCAAAGCAAGGCGAGCAGACCGTCAACATATTCGGTTACAGCATTGATCTGGATTTAGCAGATTATATTCAGAGAAGTATTTATCTCAATACCTTTGAAGAGCACGAATCATCTTTGGTCAAGGGATATTTAAAACGAGGGATGACATTTGTAGATGTCGGTGCAAATGTCGGTTATTACACACTTATGGCCGCTTCTCTGGTGGGAGCTGAGGGGAAGGTGCTGGCATTTGAACCGAGTCCTTATGCCTTTGGCAGACTCGAAAGTGCGATCAAGAAAAACTCTCTGGCTCAAGTGCATGTCGCCCAAGTTGGCCTCAGCGATGCGGCAGGCGAGTTGCAGCTATACATACGTGAAACAATAGGTAATCATACTCCCAGCATGCTTGCTAATGAAGGTGGAACACCGATCAACGTCCCTGTGCGAAGGCTCGATGATTACTTGAGGGCAGCTGGAGTTGACCACGTTGATTTGATGAAGATTGACGTTGAGGGATTTGAGCCTAATGTGATCAGGGGTGCCGGGGGCTATCTCAAAACGGGGAAAATACGCGCCATCTTATGCGAGTTTAATAACTACTGGCTCGAAGCGAATAACATTAAGCCGTCCCAGCTCTATGAGGAAATCATTCAACAAGGCTACCAGTTAGCCAACGGGAAGCCTGATTTTAACGTCGGACTTCAGAATTTATTTTTCACGTTGCGCTCATGAACACTGACATTGCACAGAAGTATTATCGTGACTCGGATGCGCAGGTGCGCGGGAAGTTTGAGGCTAACGCGGCGGAGGCCGCCGAGTATTACCGTCGCTATGTGGAATTCGTCGTGAATCATCTCGCCGGGCGCCGGTCGAGAATTCTGGACATCGGTTGCGGCAGCGGGTGGAGCACATGGCTGATGCGTCAGGCGGGGCACAGGGCGTTTGGAGCGGATTTACATGCGCAAGCTCCTGAGTCATGGCATGTTGACCCGGAGCTTCCGTACGTCTCAGCCGATGGGCAATCGCTGCCTTTTACGGATGCTGCTTTTGATGCCGTCGGGTTGTATCAGGTCTTAGAGCATGTGCCAGACCCTGAGCGCATGCTGCGCGAGTGCCTGCGTGTCTTGCGACCATCCGGACGATTGATCGTCGTCGGGCCGCATTTGCTCTCGACCGGCGTCGCGCTGCAGTGCGTATTAAGAGAGACGTGGCGAGCCTTACGACACGGAGGAAAATGGACCCGCCGCAATCCCGAAATGCCGACGCATCCTTTCGGAAACACATTACCGGAAACTTATTCGCACTTAGGTCATCACACATATCACACGCTTCGAAAATTGATGGGCGAGCTTCCGGTTAAATTTTTGATGCGCGAGCCTGACGTGCGCCCGCCTTTTCACGCAGATAACGATGCCTGCTACTTTTGTAATCCGATAGACCTGATTCTGTGGGCTAAGCAGACGCCGGGCGTGCGTCCTGTTCGATGGTGGGCTAGTGACCGTCGCGTCGCCAAGCTCTCGTGGCCTGTGGCAGGTGGGACGTGGGTTGTTCTGGAAAAACAACCGCGCGATAATGAATAAATCTGCCGGTTTAGTTTTAGTTAATGGGCCCCCTGATTCAGTGCAGGGGCCGCGCGCCCGCGCCCTTTTCGGCGCCAGCGCGCAGATTGTTTATAAGGAGAAGGGGCGCATCGGCTCAGCGCGAGAGATTTGGAATGCGCTACGGGAATTGAAAAGCGAATGGGTCTACTGCATTGACATGGGCTTCCCCGCTTCACTGCTGGCAGCCCTCAGAAAGCGTGTTTCCCCGGCCATCAAATTAGTTTACGAAATAGGCGACCCTGCGCGCCCACTGCTGGCTAATCAAAGGCGGTCTGCGCTGGAAGTAATGTTTGCGCACCAAGTTGATCGGCGATTGCCGGTCGTTGCCGACCAACTTGTTTTTCGCGGAAGTTTTTTGGCCGACTACTTCGCCAAGATTACCGCGCGGCAGCAATTGCCCGCGTGGATGTGGCTGCCTGATGGCGTTGACTGTGACCTGTTTCGTCCACAGCGAGATGACGCGGCTGTAGCCGAGTTGCAGCGCGCACACGATCTGGAAGGGCGTTTTGTGGTCGGCCTCGTAGGCAACATTCATTACAATCCGCACCACAACCTT
>JACMLC010000649.1 GCA_014379795.1 Pyrinomonadaceae bacterium | reverse complement strand
TTGCACTGCCCCTGCTGGTCTTTTCCGAGAAATTTTCCTCCGTCTTCAAGGCGACAGGACAGAGCGGCGGTGCGCTGGCTGCTCCGACCGGCGTGATTGCTTCCGACGGAAGTTACTCGACCAAAGTCGGTCTCACTTGGGACACGATGCGCGGCGCGACGCAATACCAGATTTTTCGTAACACGACGAACGATACGGCAACCGCAGTCAGCGTCGGGACGACCGCCGCAGGCGCATTTTTTGATGCGACGGCTGTCGTCAATCAGAACTATTTTTACTGGGTGCGCGCTGAGAATGGAGTTGTCGTGAGCGCGCTCAGCCAGCCGGATCAGGGCTTGCGCGCAACCGGCCAGCTTAACGGCCCTGTGCCGCCGCTCAATCCGCCTCCGGTTCCTCCGGGAAATCCTGTGACGGCGACCAAAGCATATCTTGGCAAAGCTCTCTTTTGGGATGAACAGCTTTCTTCGACGCGAACAGTCTCGTGCGGGACTTGTCATTTTGCCAGCAAGGGCGGTTCCGACCCACGCTCTATCGTCAACAATGCTCGCGCGACAAATCCGGGAGCAGACAATCTCTTTAGCACTGCGGACGACGTGTTCGGCTCGCCCGGAGTCCCAACCAACAACGCTGACGGCACATATAGCTGGTCGCTCATCTATGGTTTCAAAGAACAGGTGACGGGACGCAAAGCCAAGTCATACATAGATGCCGGATACGCTCCCGTACTATTCTGGGATGGTCGAGCCACAGGGACTTTCACAGACCCGATTAGCGGCGCGGTCGTGCTGCCAAACGGCGGCGCGCTCGAAAGTCAGGTCTTGGGGCCACCCCTCAGCTCAACAGAGATGGCACACGGAGGACGCAACTGGAACGAAGTGGCTTCAAGAGTTTCTATCTCGAAACCTCTCGCGCTCTCCCCTTCGATGCCCGCGCCGTTAAGCGCGTGGATCGGCGGGCGCAGTTATCCCGAACTCTTTACCGAAGCCTTCGGCACGCCGGATGTTACGCCTGCGCGCATCGCTCTGGCGATTGCCACCTTTGAGCGCACGCTCTATTCAGACCGCACGCCGTTCGATGCGACCGTGTCGGGCATCCCTGTCCTTACACAGGCAGAGCAGCGCGGGCGAAATGTCTTTAATACAAACGGCTGTAACGTCTGTCACGGCGGAAGCGTTTTCTCGGATAACGCTTTTCACTACATAGGGCTGCGCCCGCAGGCGGAAGACCCCGGACGATTCGCCGTGACCGGCAATGTGAATGACTTGGGAGAATTCCGCACGCCGAGCCTGCGCAACGTCGAGCTGCGCGCTCCCTATATGCACAACGGTCGTTTCGGGACGCTCGAAGAAGTGGTAGAGTTTTATAATCGCGGCGGCGACTTTACCGCTCCCAACCTCAACAATAATTTGATACGCCCGCGCAACCTAACTACTCAACAAAAAGCTGATCTCGTGGCTTTCTTAAAACGACCGCTGACAGACCCGCGTGTCGTGGCTGAATTGTCACAGTTCAGCCGCCCTGTGCTCTACACAGAATCCAACCGCGTTCCGCTTTTGACGGGCACTGGCACGACGGGTTCCGGCGGCGGCGTTCCGCAGGTGACTGCGATTGAGCCTCCGCTTTTGGGAAATCCGAATTTTACGGTGGCTGTTTCCAACGCTCTCGGCGGTGCGCAGGCTGTGCTGGTGATTCATAGCAGCGATCCGGGCACGGTTGCGATTCCTGCGAACGGCGCGCTCGCACGCGTCTCCGTGCAGCTTTCAGGCAGCGGCGCGGAGCAGGGCAGAGGCTCTGTGAGCCTTGCTATTCCCAACAACCCGGCTCTGCTTGGACAGACTTTCTTCGGACGCTGGTATGTCACAGACCCGAGCGGAGCGGGCGGAATTGCCGTGTCTCAGGCTTTCAGAATAACTATCTTCGGCGAAGCTACTTCCATTGTGAGGGCTAAGCACGCGGACTTTGACGGCGACGGCAAGACTGATATTTCCGTCTTTCGCCCCGCCGACGGCAACTGGTATCTGCTCCAGAGTTTGAGCAACAGCGTGCGGGTTAATAATTTTGGACTCAGCAGCGACAAACTCGCGCCGGCGGATTTTGACGGCGACGGTAAAGTGGACATCGCTGTCTTTCGTGACGGCACATGGTATCTCTTGAGAAGCCAGAGCAGTTTCGCAGCCATCCAATTCGGTCAGGCTGGCGATCAACCTTTCCCCGGCGATTATGACGGAGACGGCCTCGCCGACATCGCCGTCTGGCGTCCCACAGACGGCACCTGGTACATCTCGCAAAGCCGCGATGGGCAGACCACCAAACAGTTCGGACAAAACGGCGACAGACCCATCGCCGCTGA
>JACMLC010000648.1 GCA_014379795.1 Pyrinomonadaceae bacterium | reverse complement strand
GTACGTGAGGTCTTCTTGCAGAGGCGACCCAAGCTGTCTCTTCCACAACAAGCCCGGCATAGATTCCTGCCCCGCCTGATTTGGAGCGCCTGAGATTATCGCTTGAGATTGAGACGGCTGCTGCGCCGAATGCGAGAGCGGGAACAGGCCGCACACGAGCAAACAAATGCTGAAAGATAAAAAGAATTTCTTGCTCATCATGTCGTTTTAAGATTGGTTAAAGTAAAGTCAGGGGAGGCGAATAGGCCGCGCGTTGAAGTGTAGAGATTAAGTGGTTTCAGAGCGTTTGTAAAGCGCAGCAGTTGGGGTATCATCAAGCGACGACAACAGGCTTCAGAGGCTTTTGCGATTTTTAATTTTAACGCCGGAAAGACGATTCAAAAATGAATATACTTGAGACAGAAGAGAAGATTTGCGCGCACGGAATCTGCAATTGCAACGCAACCGAAGGCAGCGATTTTTGCAGCCCTTACTGCGAAGGCGCGGGCGACACCAGCAACGTCACCGTAGACGAATCGCAGGCGATAGTCTGCGACTGCGGGCATCCGACCTGCGTTGGATAATCGGCTATCATTCGCTTTCACGAAAGTCGAGATTAAAGAGATGACAGACGAAGAGCGCCAACGCCAGATGGATTTTATCGTAAACCATCAGGCCGAGCTGACCGTGAAAATGGACAAAGCTGAAGTGAGGATCACACGGCTTGAAAATGTCCTCAAGCTTGCCATCCGCGCAGGCTTGCGCGAGCGCAAGGAGACGCGCGAAAAAATCAATATTTTGATTGATTCGCACGTCCGGCTGGCGGAGGCTCAGGCTCGTACCGAAGCAGCCGTTGCCAGAATGGCTGACGCGCAGGCACAGACGGATGCTGCCCTTGCGAAGTTAGCTGGCTCGCAGACGCACACGGATGAGCGGCTTGATGCGCTGATTGAGATTGTGCGCAAAGAGCGCAACGGCAATTCCGATTCAAACGGCGAGCCTTCAGCGAAAGGATAAGCGGCGTAAAATTTCTTTCATCCCTTCAGCCGCTTCCTCAAAGCGAACCCCTTGCTCACATGCTTTTCTGAATCAGCGACTCGGGCGGCGGGCGACCGTCCGGGAAGGCAAAGACGTGAAAACAATTGTTGTTCTCACGCAGCGCCTCGACGCGACCGGCGGCTTCGAGCCGCGCGATTTCCGCCATCAGAAAATTCTGCTCGGCGGCGTTCATGTAGCGATACGAGATGTCAAAAGCGAGGCCGGTCGTGTGCGGCGGCAGAGAGTTGCGCGCGGCGTTGACGTTTCTCTCGCTCAATTCGCGTTGATATTCTTCGGTGCGAACCAGCGAGGCGAGCGGCAGCGGACGATTAAAACGGCTCTTGTAAGCCAGAGCCAAGTCCTCCATCACCTTCTGCGCTTCGGGGCGCATAAAGCTCAAGAGTCGCCGCTTAAAAACCTTTCGCGCCGCCGCATCATTCGTATCAAGCGTTTGTTTGTTGAGGTCGCGCCCAAGCGTTGTGAGGCTTTCAAGCTCCGCCGCCGCGAGTGAACGCCCACGGCCTGTGCTATAGAAAGAAGTGATAATAGCTTTTCTCTCATCCGTCTCCGCCATCTGGTTGAGCGCCGCCTGCATCCCGGCAGCAGCGCTGTAAAGCGGCACGCTCTTTCCCTTCTCTTTGTCGAAATGCGTAAACTCTCCGGCGGTGGCTCCGCCTCCGACCGCGTACAAGACATAACTTTCGCCGACAGACTTTAGCTCGACAAACTGTTTGGCGCGAATCATCTGCGCCAGCTCTGCAAAGTCGTGCGGGATACGTATATTCTGTTCAATCGTTTCGGCGGACTGAATCGCAAGGTTGCGGCGGCGGTCGCTGTAGTGTTTCAGCTCCGCCGGAATCTCGACAGCGGCGTCATAGCCGGTCGGCTCGCCGCGCTCCTCTTTGACCTTTTGCAAAGCCTGCCTGTAAGTCTCATCGGTCGGCTGATCCTCTTCCGGGAGCGGCGCTTCTTCCACGTCCCAATCGTCAATCAAGGGGTCTGGAATGCGCGGCTCGATCAATGGCTTGGGCGCTCTGGTTTGTCGCTGCGGTTTCTCTTCCTCAACATCCCGAGTGGCAACGATGGCGACAATTGCCAGCACGATAATCAGCGCGGCGGAAACGGCGGCGATGAATACCGGAGATTTAAAGTTAAAGCTTGAGGGCTTTGCCTGCGCGACCGCACGGGCTGGACGGCTGGCCGTCGCGCGGCGTGCGGGCGCACGCATTTTTCGCTCGCGCATCTCGACGTGGACGGTTGTGTGATTGCCAATCTCAATTTGGTCGCCGTCCTTGAGGACAGTTCCTTCGGTCGGGACTTCCGCGTTGTTGACAAAGCTTCCGTGGGTGGAATTCTGGTCAACTATCCAGACCAACTCCGCCTTGCGATAGATGCCTGCATGCACCCGCGACAAGCCATCATCGTTGACCATCACGGTGGCGGCATCGCTGCGACCGATGGTGAGGCTCTCTTCAAGCCTTACCTCGAACGCCTCTTGCCCGTTCTGAATCAGGAGCGTGACTTCAAGCATTGCGGCGCAGGTTTCAGGTAGTGAGAGGATAAAGTTGTTCGATTTTGATTGATGATAAGCGCATGGCGGGATGGATTTTAACACCTTCCATCGGCTAAGAGCGATGACAAAAAAGCAAACAGGCGAGAGTCTGGAAAACTTCTGACTCTCACCCGTTTAGCTCTGTGCAAATGTTCAGCCGCGTCGCTTTTGAGACCCGACGCGAAACCAAGCTATCTGAATCTCAT
>JACMLC010000647.1 GCA_014379795.1 Pyrinomonadaceae bacterium | reverse complement strand
GTATTTCCTCATCAATAATCCTGTCTGCTGCCTGTAAGACGCGAATCCGCTCTTCAGTTATCTCACCCAGGATTCGCACGGCCAGACCGGGTCCCGGAAACGGATGCCTTTTAAGTATCTCTTCCGGAACGCCTAACTCCCGACCGATGGCTCTGACTTCATCCTTAAACAGCTCGCGTAAAGGCTCTATCAGGCGTAGATTCATTTTCTCCGGCAATCCGCCCACATTATGATGGCTTTTAATCACAGCCGACGGTCCGCGCACAGAAACAGACTCGATCACATCCGGATAAAGTGTTCCTTGAACTAAGAATTGCGCATTTCCCAGAGCCTGTGCCTGTTCTTCAAAAACTTCAATAAAGATTCTGCCGATAACTTTGCGTTTCGTTTCCGGGTCGGTGACCCCGCGCAGGCCGGACATGAAACGCTCCACACAATCTACTCCGATGACGTTCAAGTTCAGGTTTTGCTTGAATAATCTGAGCGTAGACTCAAATTCGCCTTCACGCAGTAAACCATTGTTGACAAAAATACAGGTCTGCCGCTCGCCTATGGCTTGATGCACCAGCACGGCTGCAACGGTCGAATCCACTCCGCCGGAGAGGCCGCAAACGGCTTTCCCTTCCTTGCCCAGTTGACCGCGTATGCGCTCGATCTGCTCTGAGATGACTGCGCTCGGAGTCCAATCCGCACGGCAACCGCAAATGCGTAATAAAAAATTCCTCAGAATCTGTGATCCGAGCGGGGTATGCGCAACTTCCGGATGAAATTGAAGGCCGTATATGCGTTTGCTTAAGCTTTCAAAAGCGTTAAGCGCCCCGTTGGTAATAGCCGTCACCTGGAAACCTACGGGCGGCACAGTGACATGATCGCCATGGCTCATCCAGACATCCATCTCTGAAGGCAGGTCTGCGAAAAGCTGGCTGGTATTATCAAGTATTTTCAATCTGGCATAGCCGTACTCGCGATTATCGGACGCCTCGACTTCCCCGCCAAGGTCTGCCGCCAAGACTTGCAAACCATAACAGATTCCTAAAACCGGGCACTCAATGGCATCTAAAAAGCGTGGGTCAGGGCGTGGGGCTTTTTCTTCATAGACCGATGAAGGGCTGCCTGAGAGAATAATGCCGCGTGGATGATGTTCTAAAATCTCTTCTAACGAGGCGCTGAATGGTATGATTTCACAGTACACGCCATTGTCACGGACGCGGCGCGCAATCAATTGGGTATATTGCGAGCCAAAATCTAATATAATGATTTTTTCGTGTGTATTTTTTTCGCTCAAGAAAGTAAACCTCCGTCACCGCTGGCACGTCTGAATGAATTCGAGATGTAGAAAGGGTCATAGGATTATACTTACAAGTATTCAGACTCACAATCATAGAGGTATCTAAAATGTCCGGCAGGTTGCATTCAAAGTTTCCGACCAGATGCCGGAAAGAACCCGGGAAGTCAGGTGGTCATAAGCCCAGTATGCTTAAAATTCTTCGTCCCCTCGCCAACAGTTTCGTCTTAATTTTGATTTTTTCTTTGACGGTCTTTTCTCAACCCCTTCCCTTTTTAGCAGATTCTCAAACACTGCTGTCCAAACCCCTGACTCTTCAATGGCAGTATGCTTCAGAGCAAACGGTTAATCTGACCCCTGCGACCGACGGTCAGAGGGTTTATCTGCCTTTGGCCGCAGGGGCTTTGGTTTCGCTTCGGGTCTCGAATGGTCAATTGTTATGGAAGACGGACATTGGCGGAGAACTTTCGTCCGCTCCATTAGCCGATGAGAGTGGGGTTTTTGTAGCCTCTGAAAGTCTTAATGAGACTGGTAAAGATTCCCGCACGACAGGGGCTTTGAGGCTTTTGGGAAAAGATAGTGGAGTGACACTCTGGCTGCGCCCGCTTGCGGCTCCTATTCGCGCTGCCCTTGCGATGAATCAGGATACGCTTTTCGGCGCAGCAAGCGACGGTAGCATTTATGCTGTGAACAAGAAAGATGGCGCGATCCTCTGGGAAAGGAAATTCGACTTCACCTTTGCTTCTCGAATGACATTAGTCGGCTCAAGTCTCTACATAGGATCAGAGGATGGCAAGCTTTTGTCTCTGGATCAGAAGACAGGAACCACTCTCTGGCGTTATCAGACGCGCAGCGCGATTCGAGGGCGCATCGCTGTGGTGGCAGGTATTGTTTATTTTGGCTCTGCTGATGGATATGTATATGCCGTCAGAGAGATGGACGGTCGTCTTCGCTGGCGCGCCAGAACCGGCGCGGGTGTGCAATCTGTCCTGAGCGCGCGAAATGGATTGCTCGTCACTTCTCTGGATAACTTCGTTTACTTTCTCTCATTGAGGCGCGGCAATCGCGTTTGGAAACGTCAGCTCGCGGGAAGATTGGCGGCAGAGCCGCTCGCAACTTTTGACGGCGCGCTTTTCACGCCCCTCTCTGGTGACAGCGGGATAGTATTGGATTTAAAAGATGGAAAGCCGCTGAATATTATTTCTCTGGGTGAAGATAGTAATACAGCCGCCTCGCCGATTGTCGCAGACAAGATGGTGCTGATAACTACGCGACATGGTCTTCTGGCCTTCTCTTCTCCAACGGTCGTGACGAAAAAGCAGTAAGCCTAGACGGGTGCAGCATGAGATTTGGGTCGCACTAAAGTCCACAGCTTATAGAGCAGCCCTGACAGTATATAACCCGTGACCAGTGCAAGCAGGACATAGCGTGAGTAGAGATAGATCAGCATGATCACTGCGGCGACTGCCAGAATCATGACACGCGTATTGCGGCGGCCAGTTCCCGCAGACTTAAAACTTGAATAACGCAGGGTGCTAACCATCAGCGCGCCCAGCAAGCCTATCAGCACGATCAGCAACCCGCTGTAGAGTGGAGCAAACCTAGAGCCGAGCAGCACGAGCGGCTTGGGGGCAAAGTGTATGATTGAAGCAATCATGGCTGCTGCCGCCGGAATCGGAAGGCCGACGAAGCTCTTCTTATCAACTTTGACAGTTCCTTCGGCGAGCAGGCGCGGGCGTGAAGCCTGTACGTTAAAACGCGCGAGACGAAACGCGCCGCACATCAAATATAGAAAGCAAATAAACCAGCCGAGCTTGTGGCTGGGACTGCTATCTCTCAACACAGAGCCGATGCCCCAAGAGTAAGCTAAGACAGCCGGGGCAATTCCGAAAGTCAACACATCTGCGATTGAATCGAACTGCACCCCCATCTGTGTAGTGGTCTTGGTCATACGCGCTATACGGCCATCGAGCGCGTCACAGACGACTGCGCCGCCGATTGCCAGAGCCGCAAGGTCAAACAAAGTGGTCGCGCGTTGCATGGCGGCATCGGAGCCGATGCCGATCAATTGAAATCCGCGCAAGCTTGCCATCACTGCATAAAAGCCCAGCGCGATATTGGCGGCGGTAAAGGCGGAAGGAATCAGATACAAACCCTTTTTGATACCGCGCCGCTCAGGGTTAGCCGCCTCTGTGACAGTCTCTTCCAGTTCTGATTCTATCGCACTGCTCATCAGGCAATCCTCCCGATGACGGTCGCGCCGCCGCGCACGCGATCTCCTACGCGAACCGAGACTGTCACCTCCGGCGGGAGAATCATGTCTGTGCGCGAGCTGAATTTGATGAGACCGAAACGCTCGCCCAGGGCTAATTCGTCCCCCACAACCTTCCAACACACGATGCGGCGCGCCAGCACCCCTGCGATCTGCTTGCACACGAGCGTAATTCGTTCTCCCTCAATGGTCAGCGAATTCTGTTCGTTGACAAGGCTGGATTCTTCTTTCGTCGCCATCAGAAATTTCCCCTTGGTATAAGTCATCTCTGTGATCTTTCCGGCGATGGGCGCGCGATTGATATGCACGTCGAGCGGAGAGAGAAAAATGCTGACAATTGTCGGCGAGCGCGAATCGTCCGGCACGGCGGCGCCGACGCGCGTCACGCGCCCG
>JACMLC010000646.1 GCA_014379795.1 Pyrinomonadaceae bacterium | reverse complement strand
CCGTCAAGAAGGATTGGTCGTTCAACAGATGCCCGACGAAGTTTTAATTTATGATTTAGACAGGCACAAAGCTATTTGTCTGAATCAATCTGCCGCACTGGTCAGGCAGCATTGTAACGGCCAGACGAGCGTCGAGCAGATCGCGCAGAGGTTGGAGAAGGACTTACAAACTCCCATCAGTATGGATGTCGTGTACCTTGCGTTGGATAGTTTTAGCAAAGACCAACTGCTCGAAGAGCGCGTCATGCTTCCGGTTGAGATGGGCTTGAACCGGCGCGAGGTGATGCGCCGCATCGGTCTGGCAACGGCGGTCGCATTGCCCCTCGTGGCCTCCATCATCGCTCCGACCGCAGCGCATGCCGTGACCTGTATCGCCAGCGGCCAGCCGTGCAGCCCGACGGTCGTGTGCTGTAGCACGCTGGCGACCTGTACGACAGGCAATTGCCCCTAATTTTCAAGTTGGGTCTTGTAGCAAGATGAGTGAGACCCGCGACGGCGACGGCAGCAGCAGCATTCCGCCCAGCCGTTTAATCGCAAGCTTGCTTTCCGGCGCATGGCGACAGATGCCGCCCGCGCCGAAGCTTACCACCGCAGAGCTGGAAAGAATCGCGCCCCTCCTGATTAAATCGGGAGGCGGCGCGCTTGCTTTCTGGAAGCTGCGCGGCACGCCTCTGGAATCCACAACGGCGGCGCAAGACCTCAAACAAACCTATCGCCTTTACACTCTTCAGGCAGCCATCCACGAGCGCGAGATCGCGCAGGTCATCAAGCTTCTCAAACCGGCAGGCATCGCCCCCGTTCTCGTTAAGGGCTGGTCTGTCGCCCGTAAGTTTCCAGAACCCGCGCTGCGCCCTTACGGAGACATAGACCTCTTCATCCATCCCGAACAATTCGACAAGGCGACAGAAATTCTCAGCTCTCCCGAAGGGCGAAAGTTTTTCGTAGACCTGCATAAAGGCGCAGACCATCTGGACACAACGCCGTTCGATGTCCTGTACGAGCGCGCACAGGTTGTCGGGCTGGGCGATGAAACTGTGCGCGTGCTTGCGGACGAAGACCACCTGCGCGTGTTGTGCGTGCATTTCCTGCATCACGGCGGATGGCGTCCGGCGGGTTTGTGCGACATAGGTTTGCTGGTGGAATCAAGCGGCGCGAGCTTTGACTGGGAAGCCTGTTTGACGGGAGACAAAAAGCGCGCGGGCTGGGTCGCCTGCACTGTCGCCTTAGCGCATCAACTGCTCGGCGCGGACATCTCGGAGACTCCTATCACTGCTACTGCCGCGAATCTCCCGCGCTGGCTCGTGCCAGCCGTGTTGAGAGAATGGAACAATCCGGTCTCGATAGATCATGTTGTCCCGCCACCTTTGGCAAAGAGGCTCTCGCATCCGTTTGAAACCATCAAGGCGATCCGACGCCGCTGGCCGCCGAATCCGATACAGGCCACCATCGTTATGAATGGAGCTTTTAATAACTGGCCGCGCATCATTTATCAGGCAGGGAATTATGTCGCGCGCACCGCGAAGTTTTTGGCAAAGCTTCCCGGCACAGCCGGAAGCTCACAGAAAACTTAGAAGCTGTTTGACAATTCCGACATTTGCGCCGGAGGCGCAGGGAGAGGGTAGCCAGACGTGCAACGTCTGGTTCGCTGAAATAATCATTGCCGCGCCGCAAGGTGCGGACAGCAGGTCGCGCGGCCTTTTTTGAGTAGTGGTTCAGTTTCAAACTTGTCGAAGAAAAAGACAGGTTCCTGCAAAGGCGCAAAGGCGCAAAGAAAAGATGAAAGATAGAGAAACGCTCAACCCCTTTGCGCCTTTGCGCCTTTGCGGGAGATTCTTTGGCGATGCTGGATATTCATCAGAAGTTCAAACTGACCCACTGCCCTTTTTTGATTGACATTTTCCTGTAAGCATTTATAGTGGAGGCCGCATAACTTATTACTGCATCATGATTTGGCTTCAGGGTTCATATTCTTGAAACAAAGTTAGTTTCTTTTCCCCGTTTTTATTCATTTGAAATCCGGGCGAGTTGAAATCTACTCCATGCCGGAATCCGTAATTTACGCTCCAACCCTTCTGTTTTCTCGAAAGGGATCAAGCACAACAAAGCATTTAGCAGGCCTCGACCTGTCTTTCAAAAGGAGTGGACAATGAAGAAGTTATTTTTAGCCCGGATGGCAAACAGCATCGGTCGGCGCTCAATCGTCGCTGTGACTATTCTTTCCATGCTACTGCTGTCAATGGGCACGACGGCCTCTCTGCAAGATGGAACTGACAAGAGTGAACGAAAGCGCGGGACAGCGGTGACTCGTGGCGGCGTCACGAGCATTCCGCTTCAACTGGCGCCCGTCACCGAGCTGTCTCCGCTGGCGTGCATGAATGTGCTGGTAGACGGCGGATACGAGACCGGGGGCATTCCCAACACGTTCTGGAATCCAGAGACCTCTACCAATTTCGGAACGCCGCTGTGCGACGTTCCTTCCTGCGGCACAGGTGGCGGTGCGTCACCGCCGCGCACGGGTGCGTTCTGGGCTTGGTTCGGCGGCATCCCTGCGCCTGAGACGGCGACCTTAGGGCAAACCGTCTTTCTTCCGGTGGGGCAGGCCAGACTGGTCTTCTGGTTGCGCATCGGCACGGTTTCATCGCCTTTCACGGATGTCATGAACGTGAGGGTTGACGGCACGATTGTGCAGAGCTTCCCCGAACCCACTGTGGCTCAGGGCGCTTACACACAGCGGATTATCAACCTCAATGCTTTTGCCACTGGCTCGAACCACGCGATTCTGTTTGAATATATCGGCCCAACTTCGGGAACCGGCAGCTACGTGATAGACGATGTGCAAATAAATGTCTGCGACACTCCGACCTCGGCTGGAGTTCCGGTGAGCGGCAGGGTAGCGACGCCATACGGAACAGGTGTGGGTAGAATGTGGGTAACCCTTCTGGATACCTTTACCAACGAGACGCGCGTAACCCAGACCCGTGGCGATGGCAGCTATGCCTTTGATGAAGTTCCGGCTGGCAACTTCTATATCATCTCGGTGTCAGGAAAACGTTATTCGTTTACGCCGGGTTCGCATAGCCTCAATATAATCAATCCGGTCTCTAACGTGGATTTCATTGCGATCAGAGAAT
>JACMLC010000645.1 GCA_014379795.1 Pyrinomonadaceae bacterium | reverse complement strand
GCCAAACGTCACGCCTGTAAATCCGAGCGAGCTGCGCAGGATGTACCAAGTGACACTGCCGCCCGTATTGCGCGTCACAGCCGGGTCGCACTTGCCGTCCCCATCAAAGTCTTGCGAGGTGAGCGGAGAATCCCCGCTGGTCCCGAAAGCTTCGACCCGAAGCGTATTGGTCAGGCTGTTCAGGATATAGAAGTTGGCGGGCGATCCCGCGCGCCACACGGCAAGGTCCCACTTCAGGTCGCCGTCATAGTCTCCGGGGACGAAAGCATCACCCGGGC
Organism: Pyrinomonadaceae bacterium; assembly: GCA_014379795.1. Classification (GTDB taxonomy): domain Bacteria; phylum Acidobacteriota; class Blastocatellia; order Pyrinomonadales; family Pyrinomonadaceae; genus JACMLC01. Next base: position 4,423 of record JACMLC010000645.1, on the reverse strand, counting down.
TGCCCCATCCCTGCCCTGAGAATCCGGCAGTTGATTGCTGCAAGTACCATGTGAGACTGCCGCCCGCGCCGCGCACGACTGCGTAATCAGTCTTGTTATCGCCATCGAAATCAAGCACGGCGCGCGGCAGATTTGGCCCGCCCACGATGGTGAAGTTTGCATCACTGATGTCAAAAAAGATATTGCCGACGGCTTCGACCTTGATGCGCGCCTGCGTCGTGCCGATGTTCGGAACCGTGATGTTCTCCGTGCCGTCGTTCGCAGTGGAAGCCAGAATCGTCGTCGGGAAAGTCTGGCCGCCGTCCGTCGAGAGTGAAATCTTGACGTTCGCCGCACTGACCGGCGCGGCGTTTGTGTTCGCTACGTTCCAAGTCACGGTCTGCGCGGAATTTCCATTCCAACTGACAGCCGTATTCGGCGCAGTGATGTTAAAGGGGCCGCTTCCGGCGTTGACGCTGACCTGCATGTTTGCGGAGTTGATGCCGCCGCCGTTCGTGCGATTGTCACGCGCCGTCACGCGAAAGTTCATCGTCCGCGTCATCGTCGGCAAGGCTTCACCGACCAGACAAGTGCCGCCGCCGACAGGGCACGTCGCGCTGGTCGGAGGCACGTTGGCATTGTTCAAAATGTACTGCAACGACGGGAAATTCCGCACGGGGCTGGTCGTCGCTAAATATGAGCGGAAGATCGGGCGCGCCTGCCCGTCTGCGTCCGTGTCCGGCGGCGACAAAGGCCCTAAATCAGCTTCTTCCCATGTGTATGTCAGCGCATCGCCGTTCGCATCGCTGCCGCTGGCTGTCAACGCGAAAGGCGTGCTGCGAGGTATCGTGTAGTTGGCTCCGGCATTGACCGCAGGCGGAGTGTTGCCCGTCGCCGTTTGCGCGCCGCAAGAGCCTGCGCCGGTCGTCGTGTAGTTGACTATCTGCTCAAGGTTCGCGTTGTGAAAGTAAGTGTCTGCGGAACGGATGTCCTGCGCTCCGCAATTCCAGCGATAGCCCATGATGGTCGAGCCGCTGCCCGGCTCGTAAGCCGTGATGGAAGTTCGCGCGCCGCCGCAACCGGGCGTCGTGCCGTTCATCGTGTGCGTCGCGCCGAACTGGTGTCCCATCTCGTGCGCGACGATGTAATAAGCTATGACATTAGCGGGCGTGACAGAACGAAAGATGGTGACGCCTCCGGCTTTTGACCCGTTTATGCAGACGTTGCCGATGGCTCCGGCCTGTCCTTGAAAAGAGAAACCGCCGCCGAGCAACCTGCCGTCAAAGACATGACCGATGTCATAGTTGGCCGCGCCGATAACCGTGTCCAGCTTGGTCTGATTTTCAGCCAGCATCGCGCCGATATTTTCGGTTGTATAGCCGTCCGTCGCTGTGTCCGTGTAAATGATCGAAGTCTCATTCCCAACCAGCGTCAGGCGAACCGCCAGCTCGCGCTCATAAATCGCCGTCACCAGATTGATGTTCGTCGTCACCGACGCTAAAGAGCCTGCGACCGTGCCGCCGCCATAGGCCGCAGTGTATTCTGCGGTCACGCCGACAGCCAGCCTGTACGTGCGCAGCGTGGCTCCCGAAATGACTGCGGTCGAGTCGCCGCGCCCGTTAAAGACGCCGCGCTCCATCGCTTCGGTGACGGCCTCTTCCGTCACATCGCACTGCGAAGCGAGCGAGCCTGTAGGAGCATTGCGATGATTAAAAGCGATGTAGTCGAGCGTGTTTCCATGCACATAAGGCTCTACATAAAAGGTTCCTTTGGCAGAGAGCACGATGGCATGCAGCCCCGTCGGCGTCACGTCGAAACGCGTCGTCGCGGTCGGATCATCAATTCCCTGTCCGCTAAAGGTTTTGATGTGGGGAAATCTGGCGGCCAATTCCGGCTCCATGATCGGAGACTCTGCGATCTTGAACTTGGCATAGCTCCCATCCGGCATCGGCAAAGGCATCACGACCATTGAATTCCGCGCGGCTTCCGTAAACTCCATCGGAGCCTGCGAGAGCTTTCTCATCAGCGCGGCATGATCTAAACGCAACGTCAAATAAGACGCGGGCAGAGCCTCGACCGGCCTGCGCCCGACAATCGAACTCTCTTCGATTGGTTGCCAGATCAGGTCGCCGGATTTGTCGCCCGCCTGCGCTACTGCGGCGGACTTTGAATTGTTTGCATCAACTGGCTGGGGAGATTTTTTATGCGCGATGGCTCCGCCTAAGATTGAGAGAAAAAGAAGCGCGCAAACGCCAAAGGCCAGTGATTTACGCAAAGGGGAACGACGAAGTAGTGCAGAACCTGACGGTCGAGGGAACATGTTTTTGACTCCTTGAGTGTATGTAAACGGTTAAGCAATCTGTCCGGGGCGATTCGGGTTTGATTTTAAGAGCGATGCTGTAACAAGTGGTCTTGAGCTTTCCTGCCAGAGCGGACGCGCACGATTCTACACCGATTCGATTGTAGATTAAAGCTGGATAAAAATTATTTCTCAAAAAAATTGATTTGGATTTTCCGCTTGACAGGCTGATGGCCTTTCGCTTAGTATGCGCCGTCGTTCAACGAGGAGTTCCTCTAACCCATCCCTGTGGTTAGATTTGCAAGCGTTACAAGTAATGAATTACCAGTTGTCCCCCCCTTAAGTCTGTGTCCGGTTGTGACGCGCCCTTCTTTCGAGCGCGCGCCAGCACCCGCGCAGGCTTTTCTTGTATTGTGAAGTTTTCCGTGCGGCGCCCCAACAAAAAGCGCATCCGGCTCACAAGCAATAACTCGCGACGGCGCAGAAGGCTCCTGAAAAAGCTTTCGCTCCGCCTTTTTACCGAATCGTTAGGAGGATTCGTTTGTTATGTCTAGAATAACCGGCAAGGTCAAGTGGTTCAACAACTCGAAGGGTTATGGCTTTATCGAACAGCCCGGCTCTTCGGATATCTTCGTTCACTACAGCGCCATTCAGGGCGACGGCTTCAAGACTCTCGAAGAGGGTCAGGAAGTAGAATTCGAAGTCACGCAAGGCCCCAAAGGCCCGCAGGCTGAGAAAGTGATCAAGATGTAATCTCTCTCCGGCTTTCTCACAAAGCAAAGCCACTGACCGCTTCCGGCACTCTAGTCCCGGAAGGCGTTAAAAAGAACAAAGGCGATTTCTCTATTCGAGAGATCGCCTTTTTCTTTGTTGGAAGTTTGCGGAAGAACGCGATCACGCGCGTTATGCTTTATGAGCCTCCATATACGCCCTGAGCAAACTGTTAATCTTCGTCTGATAGCCTTGACCCTGCTTTCTGAACCACTCCAATACATCATTGTCTACGCGCAACGTTAATTGCGCTTTGCGTGTGACGGGCTTAAGGCCGCGCCGCACGATAGCCCGCGCAAACATCTCCGGCGACACCTCCGGTATCTCAGACACATCAATGTCCTTATCCTTCAACGCATCCACCCGCTTCCAATCAGTTCGCGATTTCTTTGAAGTAGCTGCTTTCTTCATATGTCGTTGGTTTTTTAACAGAAATAATAGGAGAAGATAACGATGAAAGCCATGCTATCGAGGCGTCGGGTTGAATGAGTTGTTAGGCCGGGTTGCCGATCAAATGCTATTCTAATTTATAAATCGCATTCTATTAAAAGTAACTTAGTATCAGCGGCCATAAAGAATTTATGATGAATATATAAGCCATAATCAAACTCACAAGAACAATAATGAATGGGATTCTATTTAGATTGATAGTGCTTTCAATTTCAGAGCGTATTAAAGAATTAATCCGATTACGCTCCTCTTCGCTAATAATATCATCTTTAATGAGTTGGTTTATAGAATAGAATAAATCCCGTGTAATAGACATATGTGGAGCAATTTCGTACCGAACAAACTGCATAAGGTCATCCTTCTTTGTGAAATTGCTAAATCGAGCCTGTTCGAGACGAAATACCCTAAGAGCGATTTTTCCATGACGATACTCCCAAATAATAGGTATCGCTATCAAAGAGATAATTATTGCAAAAAATGATGCCACATAAAAGGCCCATGAAAGTCTGTACGGTGGAGGCTCTTTTGATCTCTCTACAAAAGTTATGCCCCTGAGACCGTAAATGCGACTGGTGACATTAAACTTAGGCGCATCACCCGACACAATAGCCGTAAATTGGATTGAGTCTGCTGGATTTAGAAGCGGGAAATTAATACTAATCGAACGATTATCGGGCCCAATAATAGAGTGAACAATCATATTTTCTGGGTTTAATTTTTCAATGGTTAAATCAAGAACCTCAGAATTTTCAGCGAAAATGATAGTAGGGGGGCTTATGAGATCTTTTTCAAGAATCGGTGTCCTGCCAGTATTAATTAATATAAAAGTATGCTTTGATACCGTAGAAATGGCTTTATCCCCATAGAATATTTTAAGCTTTTCAAGTCCAGGTGCTTGCGTAGCTAATACTGTGGAGGAAATAT
>JACMLC010000644.1 GCA_014379795.1 Pyrinomonadaceae bacterium | reverse complement strand
GGCACGTTGCAATTCACCACCGGCCCCCAGCAGCCGAGTTTCACGATGCACTTGGGCGAGCCGTACTCGGTGGCGAAGTCCGCCTGCTCGTAATAGCCCGCGCGGTCGCAGCCTTCATGGACGGTCTTGCCGAAGAGCCATGTCGGGCGAAGCTGATCGTCGAGCGGAATCATCGGAGCCAGCCCAGCCAGTTGATAAAGCAGATACAGCACCGTCTCCATAAAGTTGTCAGGCTGCACCGGGCAACCGGGCACATTGACAATCGGAAGCCCTGCGACCGATTTCCAATCCCAGCCTAGATAGTCTGCAAGTCCCATACAGCCAGTCGGGTTGCCAGCCATCGCGTGTATGCCGCCATAGGTCGCGCAAGTGCCGATGGCGACGACTGCCACTGCCTTCGGAGCGAGACGGTCAATCCATTCGGTCGTCGGAATCGGTTGGTTCGTCATCGGATCGTTGCCGAGCGCAGCCCAGTAGCCGTCACCGCTGAGATGCTCGTTCGGGATCGAACCCTCAACGACTAAGACGAACGGATCAATCAAGCCCTGCTCGGCTTGATACCAGTACTTCATAAAGTCGTCGCCGACTTCATACGCCAGCACGGGATTGTGCAAGTGCACCTTCGGGAGTCCCGGTATCGCTCCCAGAAGCACATCCTCGATGCTCGGTTGAGTCGCGGCGGTGATGGAAACCGTATCGCCGTCACAACCCAGCCCGGCTGTGATCCAAAGAATATGGACATCCTTGACCGCAGGTGGACGCTGAGTGACCCGACCATATGGAGCTAATTCTGCTGCCATCGCTGTCTCTCCTTTCAGTTTGTACTTGTAACTGGTTTGGTGGTGGGTCGGTTTGCTGCGCAAACACGGCGCGACCATCTGCCTCTGCTTTCACACATGAGTTAGACCATCGGCCTAACCCCTAATGAATGCGACAACCCCTCGTTCGTGTACCTTAAAGACAAACGTATAGATAGTAAGTTCTTTTCCGTAACTGGGGGGTCACGAAACAATGGGGGATGGCTGAACAGTCCGCGAGGTATAAATATTCCGTGAGGTGGTCAGCGCATCATTTCTGCGGAGAGTGTCGGGTCGCTCCGTAACACGAGGAATTCTTCGCTGAGAAAATCAATCCAACTTCGCTAACACAAATTATCAGTTTAATCTGCGCATACTCTAACGCCGGGTTTTCCTTTGTGTCAATAATTTTGATTTACGCAACGCTTGTTACTTGCGATGCGGAGAACTGAATGTTCAAATTGAATGTAAAATTCAGGCTATGCCGGGAGGCTGTGCACAGAAAGTCAGAATGGTTACCTGATATTGAGTCCGGGATAAGCCTCGACTTCAACCGCTTGGACTGACAGCAAGCCTCTCTGCGATTCATGGTTACTACTTGAAGGAGCAGGAGAAAGATGAGAATAGCCTTATTCGGCGGCGGCGCGATGGGTAAGCTCGTCAGTGACCGCGCGACAGATGAGGGACATGAAGTAGCGTGTGTTTTAACGTCGCGTGATGCCGGGCGCAGCGCAGACGAGATGCAAGGGCTGCTGCAAGGGCTTGACGCGGCGATAGATTTCTCTGTGGCCGATGCCGTGCTCTTTAACGCGACGGCGTGCGCGCGCGCAAGCGTTCCGCTCATAGAGGGAACAACCGGATGGAACTCACGCGAAGCAGAGGTGCGGCAGGTCGTAGAGGAGCACGGCGGGACGTTCATCTACGGCGCAAACTTCTCTGTCGGCGTCAATCTTTTTTATCGCATCGTCACGCGCGCCGCCGAGCTATTTCAGGGACTTGAAGACTATGATGCGTTTATCGCAGAAGCGCACCATTCACGCAAACGCGATGCGCCTTCCGGCACGGCGCTCCGGCTGCGCGACCTGCTTGGGCCAACCGCCCGCGAAGTTCCGATTGCGAGCACGCGCGCCGGTCACATTCCCGGCACACATCAGGTCGGTTTTGATTCCGCCGCAGATCAAATCACTTTAACCCACACGGCGCGCTCGCGCGAAGGTTTTGCTGACGGTGCGCTTCTCGCCGCGCGCTGGGCTACAGGGCAACAGGGCGTCTACGAATTCTCAGAAGTGTTTTACGAGATTCTTAAGGGAAGGGTATGAGTGCGCCGTCTCGCTCAGACTCTACGGTAAACGAGTTGTCTAGCCATCGCCGCTTCGGTCGCCAAGACCGAGCCGCCCGCGCCGCCCAGTATCGCGTTGTGAGATAGCCCTGTAAAATTGACCGTGCCATCATCGTCTACGCTCAGTTGTCCGAGAGTGACGGCCATCCCGCCTTCCGTCATCACATCCAGACGCGGCTGTGGCCGGTCTGCGTCAGACAGGTAGTGAAGAAATTTACCGGGCGCAGATGGCAGACGGGACTGCGGTTCAAACTTCTCCCATCGCTCTATGATTTGCTTTCTGGTGGGAGCCGACCTGAATGTGACAGACACGTATGCCATATGCCCGTCCAGCACGCTCACTCTCACACACTTGGCTTTGATCTTAGGGGATGTGGCGGGCACGATTCCGTCCGCCCCTATCTCTCCCCAGATTTTCAAAGGCTCTGTCTCTGACTTGCGTTCCTCGCCGCTGATAAAGGGGATGAGATTTCTTTCCATCTCAGGCCAAGAGTCAAACGTCTTGCCTGCGCCGGATATGGCCTGCTCGCTGTGGACGACTATTTTTTCAATGCCGAACTCGCGCAATGGCTCCAGCGCGATGACATAGCTTTGGATTGAGCAATTACTCTTCACGATAATCGCG
>JACMLC010000066.1 GCA_014379795.1 Pyrinomonadaceae bacterium | reverse complement strand
GTCGGCAATGGGCGCTGTTTGCGCCTGCTGCGCCGCCGATTGACCGAAAAAAGTCGCGCCCGCATAGGCAGACAGAAATAAAGCCAACGCCAGACCCGCCTCGCGCAAGCCCCTGCGCTTCACACTAAGTTTCATATGTCGCCTCATCAAAGAAAATTTTATGGGGGAGAAATCGAGCGCGTCATCATAACACCAACGGAAAGGAAAAAGGTAAAAGGTAGAAGGCAAAAGTCGTTGCTTCTCTACTGAAAGCTTCTTCCCTTTTCCCAGCTTTCCCTTTTTCCCTGTTCCCCTTTATTCTTGAATCGTGAGCGAACTTGATGAAGCATGGGCGCTGGCCTTAGCTGAGGCGGAGCGGCGTGCGCGCACGGCGGGGCGGGGCGACATCGCGGATTACATTGCCCTGCGCGCGTCCAACGACCTGATGCGCTCGACCGGTATCGAGTGGCTGATGAATGCTTTGACCACTCTTGCGGGCGAAGCCAATCGTGCCGGAGCCAGCATCCGTATAGAGAAAGCGGACGGGCATAGCTTTCGCGTCGGCAGCGCGACGATGACAGGGACGCGCCTGACCTTTCGCATGGGCGTGCGCAACCTCACGGTCGAAGCCGGATGGCCGCGCACGCCGCGCGATGGTTTTGTGCGTGGTGGTGGACTCGCCTGCGGGCGCATCAACCATTTCGGCAACCGCTCGGCGGATGACGAACTGATGCTGGTGCGCTCAACCAGTGGCGTGCCCGAATGGTACATCCTCGAACAGACAGGCAAGCGCAACAACCTGCTGGAAGCGCGCCTGCGCCGACACCTCTCAATTTTCCTCGCGGAATAAATTGTGAATTGGCAGCCAGACATTTTATTTTTCTGCTAACTCCTCTTTGCCTGACGATATGCGATACGGGCTGCACGTTTTGGAACGTGACTGAGCGCGCCGCAAACTCACTTCAGGGAATCCCGATAAAACATTAGAGAGCTGTTTCTCTTCAACGACTTACGCCATTCACACGGACGCGTTCTGCGCGCTCACGCGCGCTCACGGCATAGGGCTTGCCGTCGCGGGTTTACGTCTGACGCCGCATCTTCAGTGTCATCCCCGGATGAGGCGCAACGGAAAAAGGCAGAGCGGATTTGCCCGGCGCTTACCCAACCGAGTTTCGCGCGCAACCTCGTCGCCTTCATCAAATAAATCTTGCGAGGAGATACTTACAGATGATTAACCGACGCACACTGATCCCGACGATTTTCGCAGTCGCTCTTGTAGCCCTCAGTTTGCCCGCGCTGGCGGCAGCGCAGGGCGGCTATTACGGGCACGACAGAGATGATGATTCCTATCGCCGCGACGACAACAGGCGTTACGGCAATTACGACCAGCGACGTTTGCGCGAGAGCGTCAAGCGGCTGGAAAACCTGAGCGATGATTTCAGAAAGCGCTTGGACAGGTCGCTCGACCGCAGCCGCTATGACGACAGCCGTCGTGAAGACAATATCAACAACGTCGCCAGAGAGTTTCAAAACGCCGCGGACACTTTAGAGGATCGTTTCGACAGCGGCAGAAACCTCAATCGCAGCTCGAACGAGGCGCGCAGGGTCTTACAGTTGGGAATGCAACTGGACAGAGTCATGGGGCGCAACCGTTTTGACAATCGCGTCGAATCCGAATGGACGCGCATCCGACAGGAGCTGCGCTACGTTGCGGACGCCTACGGCTTTAACATGTTGGACTTTAAAGACAGCTACTATCGCCGTGACGATGACAACAATCGCAGGCGCGGAAATAACCGGCGCAACTGGTAAGCGATAGAATGACTCCCTGACAACGAAGCTATCTGTTCGGGCTTCGTACGAAAGCCATGCTTATTCGAGATAGGATAAGCGTGGCTTTCATCTTTGATAGCTAAACTCACAACCGCTGTTTTTGACTCCGGACTGAAGACTCCTGACTTTTACATTAATCGCTTACAATGCAGCGCATGACAGGCACGCTGTATCTGGTGGCGACGCCCATCGGCAATTTATCGGACATCACGGAGCGCGCGTGTCGCACGCTCGCAGAGGTTGACCTGATCGCTTGCGAGGATACAAGGCACACGGGCGCGCTGCTGAAACATTTCGGCATTAAGACAAGGCTCATCAGCTATCACGAGCATAACGAGCGCGAGCGCGCAGCCGAACTCGGTCAATCGCTCGTACAGGGCATGAGCATCGCTCTCGTCTCGGACGCGGGTACACCCTGCATCAACGACCCGGGTTTTCGTCTGGTCAACATCGCGCGCGAGTGCGGCGCACGCGTCGTGCCTGTTCCCGGCGCAACGGCTTTTGTCGCGGCGTTGATTGCTTCGGGGTTGCCGACAGACCAATTTTTCTTTGGCGGCTTTTTGCCCGCGCGCACAGCGGGTCGTCGCGCGCGGCTCGCGGAATTAAAAATGATGCCCGCGACGCTTATCTTTTACGAAACGCCGCATCGCATCGCGGATGCGCTCCGCGACGCGCACGAGATTTTAGGCGAGCGGGAAGCAGTCGTCGCAAGGGAGTTGACCAAGCTGCATGAAGAGATAGTGCGCGCTCCTTTGAGCGAGCTGGCTGAGAAATTCGCTGCCGCCGAACAAGCCGTGCGCGGCGAGATCGTGCTGGTCATTGACCGCACGAGTCTAAACGAGCAGGCGGCAGGTCAGGATTCTGAAATGGACATCGCCGCGCGCATCCACACGCTCGAACAGGAAGGCTTTGAGCCGCGCGCCGCTCTCAAAAAAGTTGCACGCGAGATGGGCTTGACGCGCGCAGAGGCTTATCGCCGCCTGACAGCCGCACGCTCACGGAACCGTTCCTGAAATAGCATGCCTTTCATCAACCGCAACCGCTCTCCCGGTTTGCCAAAACTCGCAAAATGGCTAAACTTACATCCGCGCCCGCAGGCCGCCTTGCCGGGAACGGCTTTTCTGATTCACATGCAATGAACACGAAAGGATTTTAAAATTGATTATGAAACGATCAGGATTTTTCCTCGCAGCCTTTGCGCTGCTGCTCGTCACGGCGTTTTCCGCTGCCGCCTCAATCGCGGACGAACATTTCAGCGTGAAGGAATACAACGAGTTTCACGACGTGCTGCACCCGTTGCAGCATGAAGCGCTGCCGAATAAGGATTTTACAACGATTCGCGCCAGAGCCACAGAACTGGCGACGCGCGGAGAGGCCATCATCAAGCTCGGCGTTCCCGCCGGAGTGAAAAATACTGCGGAGTTCGAGAAGGAATTGAAAAACTTTACCGAAGCGATTGCTAAATTCAAAAGCGATGCCGCCAAAGCCACGGACGCAAAACTGGAAGAATCCTATCTCGCCGTCCACGACACCTTCGAGATGCTGGCGCACATGCTGCCGAGGAAAAGCAAGGCGGAAGGATGAAGGCGGAAGGCGGAAAGGATGACAGGCATGCTATTCAAAGCTGAGCCGTTCATCTTTAATAGCATTCCCTTCATCCTTCATCCTTCATCCTCCGGTTAATTCCGGCGGCAGTTGCTTGTCCACGCGCGGGCGCGTTTTCAGGTCGGCCACTTCCCACATCGTCACCAAAATCGTGCGCGTCACGCGCTGTATCTTCTCGAAATCAATCTTCTGCACTTCGTCGCCCGGTCGGTGATAGTCCTCATGCACGCCGTCGAAATAAAAGATAATCGGAATCCCCTTCTGCGCGTAGTTGAAGTGATCCGAGCGGAAGAAAAAGCGATTCGGATCGTTCGGGTCATCGTACAGGTAGTTGAAGCTCAGGTTAAGATATGACTTGTTGACGCGCTCGCTCACTTCGCCTAATTCAGTGCTCATCAGCTTCGAGCCGATAACGTAGATTTCATTTGTCCCCGTCAGCGAGCGATTAGGCGCGCTCGTATCTCCTTCTCGCTTGCTGCGCCCGATCATGTCTATGTTGAATTGCGCGACGATGTTGTTGATCGGAACGGTCGGGTAGCGCGTGAAATAATCTGACCCCCAGAGGTTTTTTTCTTCGCCGCAATGCCAGACAAAAATCACAGAGCGTTTCGGGCGGCGGGCAGAGCGCGCGATGGCTTCGGCAATCGCCAGCACAGCCACAGTGCCTGAGCCGTCATCATCCGCGCCGTTGTAAATGATGTCCTTCGTATTGCCGTCGCGCGCAGGCCCACGGCTATTGCTGCCTGCCGGCCCCATGCCAACGTGGTCGTAATGCGCGCCGACCGCGACGTACTCGTTTTTGAGCAAGGGGTCGCTGCCCTCTATCACGCCGACCACATTCTGCGTCCAGATGGTTTCCGGCTCGCCTGCGACGGTAAAGTTTATTTTCTTGTTGGGACCGAAATCAAAGGCCGCGACGGGGTCGCTCCCGCTCATGCTCTGAAAGATTTCCGAGGCGCTATGCTTTTCTCCCTGAAACAGCGCGGCGGCCATCTTTGGCGAGAGCGTGAGAGATGGAAGAGACGACCCTCTACTATCCTCTAATTTGGTGACGACGAGAGTGCCGCCAGCCTGCTGGTTGCGGCGCACGCGCTCCCAGTTGGCGAGCGTCTGAAAATCCGGCATCTCGATCATCCCGGCTGCGCCCATCTTCTGCGCGTAAGCTTCCGGCTCAGCCCAATCTTCGCCGCGCTTGCCGCCGCTGCGAAGATCGTTCAGCGTCACGCCCTTCGGCAAGCCGCTGTTTGAAACGACGACGATTTTATTCTTCACATCAATGCCGCGATAAGCGTCTATGTTTTTTGATTTAACGAGCCAGCCGTGACCGGCGTAAACGAGCGAACCGCTGACAGCGCCTACATGCGGGATAGCCAGAAAATCTTCGCCGTAACTGTAGCTCTGGCCATTAATGTCTGCGCGCGTTCCGGCGGCTTCAACGCGCGCATGATGGAGAGCCATTTTCTGAAAGTATGTGCCGTCATCTCCGGCGGGCTTGACGCCCCACCGCGCCAGAAGCGTTGCGATAAATTTCGCGGTGATGTTCAACCCGCGCGAAGGCGTGTCGCGCCCCTCCATCTCATCCGACGCCACGAAGCTCAAATAATCTCTGAGCTGTGCGGCGGTGATGTCTTCAGCCGCCTTGCGCGCCGGAGAAGCGGCTGCTGCGACGGCAGTTGTCTTGCTCTTACGTTGCGCATAGCTCGCCGGAAAGGGCGCGGCCAGCGCGCCAATCAGCACAAATACAATAAAGAATCTACGCATGAATCCTCCAACAAATTTGTCTAAAGTTACTCTGCTTTATGAACTTCTCTGAACAACTTGTCCAGCCACAGGTTCGCTTGCTTCTCCTGCACAGTGTTGGCGCGCAGGCGCGAGCTGAGATTGCGAAAATCCACTTCGTCCAGCAGTTGATCCTGATTAAAGCAGGAGAAGACGAAATGCTCTTTGCCCGTCAAGGGGTCTGTGTGTCTTTGCAAACACTGCGCGCAGACTTCCTTCATCATGCACTGCATGGGGCTGTTGATGGAGCCGATGCCGACATGCTCTTTTTTCAAATACGGGGCCAGCACAGCATGCCGCGCATCCTTGACCGCAGACATCATGCGGTCTGAGCCGATAGCGATGATGCGGTCAACATCCGAGAGACGAAACATAGCTTCGCCCAGCTTGCCTTCCGCATAAGCGACCATCGCTTGCACGATGTTGCCGCGAAAGTGTGTGTCCTGCGCGCGGTGCGGCTTAATCTCTACGCCCGTGTCCGTAGCCCAGATGACTTGATTGGTAGCGGCTTCGATCTCCTCTCGCTTAAAAAGGTCTTCGCCTTTTTTGTACCCTGCGAAATAGACGACGCGATTTTCTTTCTCGCGCAAAGCTTTGGCGATAGAGAACAGCACTGCGTTGCCCAGCCCGCCTCCGGCGAGCAGCACGGTTTCGTTTTCGGGAATCTCGGTCGGCGTTCCCGTCGGCCCCATGACGACTACTTTCTGTCCCGGCTTGAGGGTTGCACAGAGGCGAGACGAGACGCCCATCTCAAGCACGATCAAGCTTAGCAGCCCCTGCTCGACATCCACCCATGCGCCCGTCAGAGCGATGCCTTCCATCATGAGCTTTGTCTGGTGCACGACGGTCGCGCCCGTCTCGTAATTTTGCAGGCGATAGAATTGTCCCGGATGAAACTTGCGAGCCTGCATCGGCGCATGCACGATGACATCCACGATGGTTTCCGTCAGGCGGTCAACACGCACTACGCGCGCGATAAGTTGTTCGTCAAGATATTCTGTGAGCCGCGCAAACTCTTTTTCACGAGCCGGTTGGTCTTCATCGTTTAACTTCGACAACTCCTCCGCAAAGAGCGCGGCCACATGCTCGTAACCGTCTTTCGCGGACGCCATCGCCTTGACGACATTGCCCGCGTAAACAGGATGATTGTCGCCGTAATAAGAAATAAAGCGTCCGTCCTTCTCATAAGAAGTGAAAAATCCGCGCTCGCCTTTTTGAGCCGGAACGAGATGCGAGCGTCCGTCTTCGTTACGCTCTATCTTGTGCGCTGCGAAAAATTGATTCCATTCATCAAGCTCAAAAGTGCCCGGCTGTTCCTTCTCGTAAATGATGTTCGGGCTGGTCCCTGCGGCGACGCAGACTGTGCGTGCAGGAAACGAAACCAGCTCGCCCGTGTTCGACCATTTGCCTGTTTCCGCATCCTGCCGCATGCGCTCGAAGATAAGCTCGCTGACCGCGCCATGCTCGTCCGGCACGGCTTCATGCGGACTCATGTTCTCGACATAGCTGATGCCTTCTTCGAGCGACTTGACGACCTCTTCGTGATTCAAGCGATACGCGGGCGAATCCTGCAAGCGTTTGCGATAGATAATCGAGACGCCGCCCCACTCGCGCACCAGAGAAATAAAATCGGGAGCCTCGCCAGCCGCACGCGCGCGTGTCCGTTCTGCGCGAATGGCCTGTCCGTGCGCCAGAAATTCTTCATAAGCGCCGCGCTCTTCCGCATCAAATCTCTTCCAGATTTCCTCTTCACCGAATTCCGCGACCAACTGCTCATGCCGCTCCAACATCTTCTCGACCTGAACCGGGTAATAAGCGAAAAGCTCCGTCGCAGTGTCAATTGCCGTGAGGCCGCCGCCGATGACGATGGCCGGAAGCCGCACCTGTAAATTGGCGAGCGCATCGCGCTTGAAAGCTCCTGTCAGTTGCAAGGCCATCAAAAAATCCGAAGCCTTGCGAATGCCGCGAATCAGATTGTTCTTCATTTGAACGATGGTCGGCTTGCCCGCGCCCGTCGCAATCGCTATGTGGTCAAAGCCAAGCTCCCACGCGTCTTCAATCGTCAGGGTTCCGCCAAAGCGCACGCCGCCGTAAAAGCGAAAGCGTTCGCGCCGCGCTAAGGTCAAGTGAATCAGCGTCAAAAAATTCTTGTCCCAGCGCACTGTGATGCCGTATTCCGAGACGCCGCCAAAGCCCGCCAGCACGCGCTCGTCCAACTTTGTCTCGATCTCGCGCACATCGCGCACGGGCGCAGGCACATGCCCTTCATCGCCCGCGAGCATTTCTGTCAAAGGCTCTATCTTCAAACCGTCAATCCCGACGACGCCGAATCCTTCGTTCAAAAGATAATGCGCCAACGTGTAGCCGGCAGGCCCCAGACCCACGACCAGAACATTCTTGCCGTTATAAGGCAGAGCGTAAGGACGCTTCGCGTTGAGCGGATTCCAACGTGCGAGCAGCGAGTAGATTTCAAACCCGTAGGGCATCTCCAACACATCCGTCAGCACGCCCGTTTCCGCCTGCGGGATATTGACCGGCTCCTGCTTCTGAAAAATGCACGACTTCATACAATCGTTGCAGATGCGATGCCCGGTGCCCGGGCACATAGGGTTATCAATCATCACGAGCACGAGCGCGGCAATCGAATCGCCGTGTTTTTTAAGCACGTGCATCTCTGAAATTTTTTCATCAAGCGGGCAGCCGTCCAGTTTGATGCCGAGCGGATTACGCTTGACGGAGCCGTCGCGCTCGTAGAGGCCCTTTGAGCAGGAATCTTTGTCGCGCTCGTGGCAATAGAGACAGTAATCAACTTCATCTAAAACTTCTCGCTTGGTCGCACGAAGGTCTGTCAGGCCAAAGCCGTCGCGCCGCCGCAGATTCTCGTCCAGCCCGCGCATCAATTCGGGCAACTCCCGGTTCGGGCGTTCGATCTGGACAAGGTTTTGATAATCGAGCTGGTGCGGAAAGTGAAAGCTGGCCCAGCCGCGCACGCGCTCACGCGCCTGAGCTTGAGTCGCATGTGCAGCCGCCCAAGCCTCTATCAATCTCAAAGCGGCGCGCACACTCGATAAATCTTCCGCGCCATCACCGGCCAAATCTTTTTCAAAGCGTGCGAGCAGCTTTTCGGCTTCAGTTCCCGCAAGCTCCGCGCGCGCAACATTCAAAGCGCGCAACGTTTCATCTGTGACAGCATCACTCTCAACAACTTTCTTCTCAAGCTGCTTCTCAGCTTCCAGCAGCCGCACGGTCATGCGCGCCGTGCCAAGCTCTTCATCATCAACCAGCGTGTCTGGAAAGGCCGCGCTACGAAACGCCTGAAGCGCAACATGCAGCGATTCAGCTTCCAGCAACGCAGCCTGTTCGCCGGGAAACTTTTTAACCGCACGGCGCGAGATAAAGGACTTAAAAATCCAGATCGGGTCTTGCTCTTTGACGGCTTCAATCTGGCGGTTGCGTTCTCTCTCCACCTCGAAAAGGCGCGCCACAAAACGCGAGAGATGCGGCGCAGCGGCAATCAGAATTTCCGATTCCGTTTTCTGTTCATAACCCGCGCCGCGTGCAGACACGTATGCCATCAGCGTGCTATGAAGCAACGGCTCAGCCTCTGCTAATTCAGCGTAAAAG
>JACMLC010000643.1 GCA_014379795.1 Pyrinomonadaceae bacterium | reverse complement strand
CTTTGGCCTGTTACTTATCGCTGGCGCTTGCAAGGCGCACGCGCGGCTGCGCTGCTCCTTCGGGCTTCTTGTGCGCGCGCGCGTCGCGGCGGCAGTCCACGCACACGCCAAAGATGCGCAGCGAATGCTGTGTCGGCTCAAACTTGAACTTGGCAGCCATCGCGTCCTGTAGGGCTTCCAGCTCGGCTGAGAAGAATTCGATAATCTTGCCGCACTCCGTACAGATCATGTGGTCGTGATGCTGGTGCTTGTAATTGTGTTCGTAGTGCGTGCGCCCGTCGCCAAAGCGCACCTCGCGCGCCAAGCCCGCTTCGGTCAAAAGCTTGAGCGTGCGATACACTGTGGTCTGCCCTATGTTCTGGTCTTCCTCCTGCACGAGCCTGTAGAGGTCTTCGCTCGACAGGTGCTTTTCGGTGCGCAAGAAAACTTCCAGAATCAGGTCGCGCTGCGCCGTGCGTTTGAGACCGGCTTTCTGTATGTGCTTGAGGAAAACTTCCTGCTCTTCAGTCATAAACCTCTGGGCTATGTAGAACTGTACGAGACGTTGATTGTAACAACTTTATTTTAGCACTGCCCGCGCAAGCTGTGAAGATGAGCGGGCAAGACTGCCCTAATTTGTGACGAGCGCGCCCGCCGTGTTATCTTCTGCCCTCAAGTGCCGGGGTGGCGAAATGGTATACGCGACGGACTTAATTTAATTTGAGCACTCCGCGTTGGAAACACCGGTTTGAATGGAGTCAAAGTCGGCGAACCCTGACCAGCAACGCTGATGGCAACGCCGAGCTAAGGCTGGCTGAAGTTTAGCCAGCAAAGTGTAGAGACGAGACGGCTCCCTCCTAAACATCAAACTTGATGCACGGAGAAGGCATCGCCCAGACCACAAACTTGCGGGATTTGCAATTTTAGATTTGCGATTTTTGATTGAAAAGGCTGTTTAGATAAATTTATCTTTAGCCATTATTCAATCGCAAATCAAAAATCTGAAATCTAAAATTCTCAGGGGCGGCGAAAGCCGTAGTGGTAAGAAAATCCGTTGGCCGAGAGGCCGTGCGGGTTCGAGTCCCGCCCCCGGCACCAAAACTTCTTTTTGACAGTCAAGCTATTCGACGGCTCCGGCCTGTTTGAGCAGGCGCACCGTCTCGTCATGCCCGCCTTCGACCGCCAGCTTGAGCGCGGTCTTGCCTTCATCATTTTTCACGCGCACATCCGCTTTGGCGATGAGCAGAGATTGCACGACATCATTGTGACCAAACCGCGCGGCTTCTATCAGAGCTGTATTGCCGCGCTCGTCCTTCGCGTTGACATCTGCGCCGGAGGTCGAGAGCAAAGTCTTCACAGTATCTGCGTGGCCTGTACGCGCGGCGCGTATCAAAGCATCTGCTTCCGGGTGGCGCGCGGTTTGTCGCTGGCATCCGACACTGGCAGCGAGCAAGACGAGTAAGAGATAAGCAAGCTTACGGCTCATAACTTTTCCTTTCAAACAGTCTTTGAATAGCTTCACTCTCAAACAAGTTTTCCCTCGCTTACTTCATACCATATCGTGCAGGGCATATCCATGCTCGCGCACTTGGGTTAATTTCAGGCGCGGGCGATTTTGATGAAAGCAGCGCTTTTTCCTCCTCTAAATCACTAAAATACTTAGTGTTATGGAAAAAGCGAGAGAGGGCTGGGAAAGTGGCACACTCATTGCTCAAGGGATAAGCGGCTGGTAAATCGCAAGCTTACTTTTAAGTTCGCGGCAGCCGGAAACGAGAGATTAATTATTATGACCAGTAGCAATCACAAACAGATAACCAAACGCATCGTCTGCATTTTCGCGCTGCTTGCCCTCGTGGCCGGAAGCGTGCTTCCAGCGGTGGCGCAGCAGCGGCGGCGTCCGAGTCTCAGGCGTGCTTCGCGTCAGGCTCCGGCTCCGGCCAGATACCACACGATCAACGCAGGCCAGACGATTCGCGTGCGGATGAATGAAAGAATCAGCTCGGAGAACGCGCGCATCGGCGACAGGTTCACGACCACAGTGGTTGACCCTGTTTACGCTTCCGGTGTCGAAGTGATTCCGGCGGGCAGCATCGTTGTCGGGCGCGTCACGGAAGTTAAGAAGGCCGCTCGTAAGAGCAAGGCAGGCAGCATCGGCGTCGAGTTTATTTCGCTGAAGCTTCCCAACGGCTCATCTCGTGCGCTCAACGGTTCTTTGACAAATTTATCGAACGAGAACGTCAACTATGACGATGAGGGACAGGTCACTGGCAGTTCATCCCGGAACCGCAACATAGTCTTTATCGGCGGCGGCGCGGCGGCAGGAGCTTTGATCGGCGCGATTGCAGGCGGCGGCAAGGGTGCAGGCATCGGCGCAGGCGTCGGAGCCGGAATAGGCATCGCCGGAGCTTATTTCTCAAAAGGCAAAGAAGCGGTCGTCAAGCCGGGCACGGAATTTGGCGTGATTCTTAACCAGCGCCTGTCATTGCCTGCGACGAACTACCGCTAGGCTTTAACAAGATCGGCAACCTCGCGGCTGCCGATGGGAGGAAGCCCGCAAGCGAAGGGGAGAGCGCGGGCGGGCTTCCTGCAAGACATCTAACGAGACCGGTCGCCCCTGTCACTACGTAAGCGAGCGACCGTATAGAAAGCCCGTCAGCGAAGGGGAGAGCGCTGGCGGGCTTTTCTTATTTTTTGCTGTACAGGCGCAGGCAAGAAAAAATTTAGAGACTTATCAGTTTGGCGAAAATCACTTCATCGTCGCTTCGCTGTCCCGCAGCGCAGCAGAATTAAAATTCGGATGCTTGTAAATAACGCGGCCTGCGACGATGCTGGCGACCGCTGCGCCGCGCAGCTGCCAGCCGTCAAAAGGCGTGTTGCGGCTT
>JACMLC010000642.1 GCA_014379795.1 Pyrinomonadaceae bacterium | reverse complement strand
TCCCTTTGACCCATTTTCCCTTTTACCCTGTTACCCCTCCTATCGCGTCCATCCTTGTTTGCTTTTACTCTTCGAAGTCTAATGCCGCATCAGCATCGGGAATTCGAGGGCAGGCAGAACCTGCAAATTGTTGCTGCGCGGCATGTCGGAAGCTGTGCTGCCGTCAAACGTAAAATCCGCGGTCGCAGCGCCGCTGGCCGCCAGAGTGACTTCCATTGTTTTCTCGCCGAAACGTTCATGCCATGCGACCAGCGTGTACTTACCCGGCGGAACTCCCTTGAGCGTAAAGCTGCCATCCGCGCCGCTCACGGCAAAGAACGGATGATTCAAGACGCCGACATAAGATTTCATCCAGGGATGCTGGTTGCACTTAATCGGAATCAAGGTTTCGGGGCGGACGAATTTCTGCTCGATGGGCGGAGCATTGGGCGGCTGCGAAGTGTTCCACTTCGGATTGCTGTTGCCCTGCACGTTGACGTTATGCGCGGTCGGGTCGCTGTTGGTCACTAGAAACTTTTGATTAGCCCGAATGCCTATCACATGCGGCGTGTAGCGACAACCGTTCTGGTCGAGCGTGACCGGATCCGCCGGAAGGTCAAAAGCGAAGCCTGAAATCTTTTTGTTGCCTTCGGTGACCGTCCCATCTTTGATATACACAAAGACGTTCTGCAACTTGCCGTCTTTGGCCACGACTGTTTCGGAAACCGCGCCCGAACCTTTTTGCGCGCAGACCGCATCGGCATTCATGTCAATCGGCTGCGGCGCGGGAGCTTGGCCGCTAAACGCAATCTTGCCGGTGACAGTGCCTTCCTTGCCGCTCGCTTTGTACGGCGTTCCGGTTGCCGTACCGCCGCCTTCGTCATCCGGAACATCCACATCATCATCGCCGCCACCACACGCGAGGGACAACGAGAGAAAAGACACAAGCACACAAAAGCAGAGCCAGAATTTTGCCCTTTGATGAAACATTTTTAGCCTCCGGTTAAAAGTAAAACATAAAGATGATTAAAGCAACCGGGGATCACTCAAGCATAAACTTCCGCCTGTGATGCAGAGTTGCAGGGCGCACGCCGGGCGCGCGAGCCTGTTTTCCGGGCGCACGTTTGCTGCTCGCCAGCCTGCCGCGACGCGCATTCGGCCTGCGATAATTCCGGCTCACTTTCTGCCCGTTAGTCGCTGCGGCGGGTTGTTTTTCGGTCGGCGCGGGTGATTGCCCACTTGTCGCAGCCGGAGCAGTCGAAGACAGACGCCGCTGTTCTTCGGGCGTCATCTGGAACATGTAGCGCACGAGCAAGTCCGCGTGGTCGCGCGTGTAATTGGCAAAGCTCGCGGGCGTATCGCCGCTAAAGACCCAGCGGTCGCCCTCGTGCTTGAACAAGCCCGAAGGCATCACCGTGCCCGGACTGATCTGCTGCGGGTCTAAGAGCCAACGGAAAGTCCAGGCGGGTTTCAAACGCTCACTCGCCAGCAGGAAGTTCGGAGCCGAAGCGGTCTTGTCGTGCTCCGCATCGCCGGTGATGTGGCACTTCAGACACGGGGCGGCCTGCGACGTGAACAACTGACGCGCCAGTATCTTCTCTTCTTCAGTGAGCTGCGCGACAGGCTCTTTGATATTTATCTCAGGCTGCGAAGAGACGGCCATAAAGAATCGCACCAGCATACGCAGCTCGTTCGGCGAGAAGTTAAAGGTCGGCATGCGAGCTTTTAAGTAAGTACGCACGCCGTTGCGGTCTGCGCCCGGTTGCGGATGGAGCTTGCCGTCCTGCGCTGTAGCAGTATTGCCCGCTGTCCCCGCCGCGTTGCCGTTCGATTTGGCAGTGCCGCTCGCTTGCGTCGCAGCGTTGTTCGACTGCGAATTATTTTGAGTTCCCACAAAGGGATTCTGCGTCGTGCCGGGAGACTGCCCAACCGTCTTGTCGCTGCGCCCGGGTTCGGGTTGGCCTTTGCTATCGCTGAGCGACGGGTCTGTCAAAAATCGCAGGAGCCATTCGGGATCAACGCGCGCGCCTTCGCTTGTCAGTTGCGGCGGAAGCTGATCCTTCCAATCCGCGTCCTGATAAAGCGGCAAGCCGGAAAGCGTGGACTTCTGCCCGACCTGCACGTTATGGCAGCCCATGCAGTTATATTTCTTAATCACCCACCAGCCATCCTGTATGTCTTTCTGGCGCGTGTCCGGGTTATAGAAGAAGCTTGACGGGACGTTCGAGCCTTCGAGTCCCTTACTGCCCAGGAGGAAAGTCGTGAGCGCATTGTTCCATTCAGGCGTCAAGAAAGGCTTCGGCATTTTGAGCAAGTCTTTCGGCTCTTTCTCTTTGCCTCTATCGTAAATGGCAGGGTCTCTGAGCTTGTTGGTGAAAAAGCCTTTATGGTTATACCAGGGCTTGCCTTCGCTTTGTGCCGCCTGCCCTGATTGAGCATTTCCGCTTTGCGCCTGCCCTCCCTGCGCATTGTCTTCGGGAAACGGATTTTTGCCGGTTTCAGCATCGTGCGTCATCATGGCAAAGTCGAGACGCTCAATCGGCGTTGCGCCTTCGGTCGTCAGCTCTTTACCGATTCGCTGTTCTTCTTCAAAGCCCCTGATCTCGTGGCATCCGGCGCAGCCGTATTGCTTGACCAGCGTCTTACCCTGCTCTTTCAAATTCGGATCGTCCATGAAAGAAGCGTCAGGGAAAGAGCCGCGCTGCGAGAGCGAGAAAAGATAAGTCGCGATGTCGCGCGCATCCGTTTCAGAGAGACGGAAGTTCGGCATCACAGTCATGTTCTGAATCTGCAATTCCGTGCCGTCGTTCGGGCATTTGGAATGGTCGTCGTCAAAGACGTAAGGCATCCCTTTGTCTTCGTAATCCTTGCGCGTCAGGTCGCGCTTCTCTTTCGGGCAGTATGGCGCCCAACGCTCGCGCGGGTTGTAAATCCAGCGGACGATATATTCAAAGTTTGCTTTCTCGCCGACGCGTTGAAGATTAGCCGCAAAGTCGCCACCGTTCGCGCTGCCCTCTGGGCCGATTGAGTGGCAGGCCATACAGCCGCGCGTCTCAAAAAGCTCTTTGCCGTGCGCGCCGTCGCCGGAGTTCTGCTGCGGCAGCTTGCCTTCAAAACTATCCTGCCAGAGGAACGCGGCGATAGCCTTGCGCTCAGTCTCTTCGCGCGTCATTTCTTCGCGCTTGCCGCCTTCATCATTGCGGTGGCTGGTGCCGTCAAGTCGCCAGTAGGTAGGCATCTTCGTGCCGGGACGGAACGCCTGCGGGTCTTGGAGCCAGACGGGAATCCATTCCTTGCGCAGCTTTAAGCGCACATCTTTCAAGTTCGGGCCGACCTTCTTCTGGTCGTGCATCAGGTACTTGCTCTGCGTCTCAAGCTGTGCGATGCGCGCGGCAAGCTGGCTGTTGGTGACGCGCAGGTAGTCTGCACGCGCCAGAAGTTTCTGCGCCTCTTCTTCGGAGACGTTGCCGACGTTCGCGTTGGCCTGTTTGGCCTCGCGCTCGTTGGCTGCGATCTGCTCTTCGAGCTGTGTGACGGATTGCCGCGAGTTGGCGAGCGCGTCCGTCTCGCGGTCAAAGCCTTCGTAGCGATGACAGCCGACGCAGCCGCGATTCTGGAACAGGTCTTTGCCGAGATCGAGAGTCTTCGCGCCTTGCAGGACGCGGTCGGACATGTGGCACTGCTGGCATCCGGCCTCCATGTTCTCTCT
>JACMLC010000641.1 GCA_014379795.1 Pyrinomonadaceae bacterium | reverse complement strand
TGGCGACGGTGATGGCGTACTTGTGGCCGCGCGCGGGAGTCTTGACGATGGCGGTGGAGACTTCCATCTGCTGTATAAAGCTCTTGCTGGTTCCGCCGCCGAGGTTGATGATGCCGGAGACGCGCGCGCGCGCAGCGATCTGCGTCATGTCCAGCACGTCTTGAATCAAATCGAACTGGAAATTGTTTTTCTTCTCAAAGCGTGAAGCGGCGATGCCAATGGCAATGGCGCTGTTGGAGATGGCAGGACAAAAGACCGGCACGCGCGCTTTGTAAGCGGAAGTCAAGACGCCGTCTTCGGTCGCAATCTCGGCTAGCTCGCGTCCCAAGAGATGCATAAACTCGCGCGTCGAATAGGGGCGCGTCTGGTCTAACTGGTTGGCAAAGCCTCCGACCCATTCGTCCGCCTCGCGGTATTCTTCATCGCTCGCCAAGAGATCCCACATGCGATTGATCTGCGAGGCTTCCAACTCGGCATCGGTCATCGAGGGATGCGCCTGAAAGTGATGCCGCCCGAGCGTTTCGTGCAGGTCGTGAAAGATGATCGAGCCGGAGAGCACCAGCACGTCAACGAAACGATTCTTGATGACATAGGCGAGCAGGCGACGCATCCCGGCAGGGATCAGCGCGCCGCTTCCGGCGACAAAAATGGTCGTGTTATCGCCCAGCATGTCGAGCCAGATGCGGTGCGCTTCGGCCAGTTGCCGCGCGCCAAAACCTGTGCCCTCCATCTTTTCCAGCAGCCCGGCCACAGAGCGGTCGCGGTCAACCTGTACGGGGCGCGTCGGCACGGTCAGATACTTCGAGGCTCTCGGTTTTCGTTGAGTTACCATAGCGGTCACTGTCATCCTTTTCATCGGTGATAAGTGATGAGTGATAAGTGATAAGAGAAACGGTTTTTGTTTTTTATCTTATCACTTATCACTCATCACTCATCACTTTGTTTACTCTCTACCGCGTTTGCTGCGGCTCTCTGCGCCGTCCACTGCGAGGTAGGTGTAGGCGCTGAAGCGCGATTCGTAGAATTCGATAATCTCCGCGCCTTCCGCTTCTGTCAGGTCGCCGCGCTTGACGCGCACTGCGACCTGCCTGCGAAAGCCGTCGTGGAGCATGCTGCGCTCGTAACGCGCACGCTCCGCAGCCTCGCCGATGGACGTGCCGCGAATCACTTTTTTTATCAGATAGCCGTCATCGTCTATGTGTATGTGCGCTTCGTTCGGCGCGCCGAACAAATTGTGATTGTTGCCCATCACTTCCTGATAAGCCCCGACGAGCATAAAGGCCAAGTAGTACGGCTCGCCCTTATGCAACGGATGCAGTTCAAGCACCTGTTTGACATCGTGCAGGTCTACGAACTTGTCAACGATGCCGTCCGAATCGCAGGTGATGTCGCACAGGGTAGCGTATTCGGTCGGCGTTTTGTTGAGGCCGTGAACCGGCAGAATGGGAAACAGTTGATCGAGCGCCCAGTGATCGGGGACTGAGCGAAAGACGGAAAAATTGGTCAGGTACTTGGCGCACAAGAGGCGGCGCAAATCGTCGAACTCTTCGGCCACATACTTGGCCTGCTGCGCGTACTTGTCCGCGCGCTCGCAGACATCCCAGAAAAGAACTTCGCCTTTCGCGCGGTCTTCCAAAGAGATGAGTCCCAGATTGAACATCGTGAACAGCTCGTCCCTGTGTTCAAGCGCGTCGTGGTAATACTCTCTGTAATTTTTGGGGCCGATGGTTTCCCTGAGATCGCTCAGCTCGACCACCGTATTCGGATCATCTTCCTTCAACTCAATCGGCGTGATGTCTTGGACGACCGTTTCAATCTCGTCCACGACGTTGGTGATCAGAATCGCGTGATAGGCCGCGAGAAAGCGACCCGATTCCTGTATGATCGTCGGGTGCGGAACGTTCTCGTCATCGCACACCTGCTTGATCGTGTAGGTCACGTCGTTGGCGAATTCCTGCGCCGTGTAATTCGCCGAAGAATCAAAAGCCGTCTTTGAGCCGTCGTAATCCACCGCCATCCCGCCGCCGACATCCAGATAATCTATCGGAGCTTTCATCTGCTTGACTTTGGCATAGACGCGCGCGGCCTCTTTCATCGCGTTCTTGATGCGCTTGATGTCCGTCAGTTGCGAGCCGATGTGAAAGTGCAAGAGGCGCAGCATGTCCATCCGGTCTGCTTCCTGCAAGCGACGTATGACTTCTAAGATTTCCGTCGTCGTCAAACCGAACTTGGCTGCTTCGCCGCCGGACTTTTCCCAACGGCCAGAGCCTTTCGAGTACAGCTTGACCCGCATCCCGACCATCGGCAGATTGCCCTCGTGCGTTTCCGCCAGATCGAGTATGTGATCCAGCTCGCTCATTTTCTCGATGACGATGACGACGCGCTTTCCCGATTGCGCGCCGATGAAGGCGAGCTGGATAAATTCTTTGTCCTTGAAACCGTTGAGAACGAGCAGGCTTTCGGGCGATTGTTCCATCGCGAGCGCGGCATATAGCTCTGCTTTTGACCCGGCTTCGAGGCCGAAATCATAACGCGAGCCTTCGCGCAGGTATTCTTCGACGACCGAACGCTGCTGATTGACCTTCATCGGATAGACGCACATGTGCGCGCCCTCATACTCGAATTCGCGGATGGAGTTGCGAAAGGCTCTTTGGAGCTTGCGCACCTGCGCGGCGACGAGCTGCGGAAACCTGAGCAAGACGGGCGTGGTAAAGCCGCGCTTGCGCAAGTCGTCTATGATCTCTTTCAAATCGGCTGTGCGCGTGTCGTTTTCCGAAGGGCGAACGATCAGATTCCCCTTGCGATTGACGCCAATATAGCCCGCGCCCCAGTTTTCGATGCCGTAAGTTTCGAGCGTCTGCTCAATCGCCGTGGTCAATTCACGAGTCTCCTACCTTGCCGCTGTTCCCGCCTGCGCAATCTCGCTATCGTCAAGGCACAGATGCCTCTTGTCAGAATGTCATAGGGGATTTTCATGGCTGGATCAATAGCGCGCAATGTAACAGAAAATTCGAGGTCGGTCAAAAACTATTTTTTTGCGCACAGAAGCGCGCTCTGCGAGCTTAAAGTGAAAGACGGTAAAGGTTTAAGCGATAACCGAGGACGCGTGCGCGTTCCTTGTGCAATCGTATCTTGCAGCAAAAGACTTGACACCGCTTCGCGCGTCAATATAATGCGAAGCTTTTACGCGCTGCCATATGACCCTTCGCGGGCTTCGCACGACACCTGCTATTCAGTATATTCGCCGCGCTCGAACGCTTTCCGCGCGGACTAAGCCTCTGACACTCCCATTTTACGAACAGGAGATTATATGAACGCAAAAACAGTCTTGAAGTATGCCTCCGATCAAGGAGCCAAGTTTCTTTCCTTAAGATTTACAGACCTGCCGGGTGCATGGCATCACCTGACTTTTCCGATTAGCCAACTGACAGACGATTCTTTTGAAGACGGTTTTGGTTTCGATGCTTCGAGTTTACGCGGCTGGGCTGCGATTAACGAATCGGACATGCTGCTTGTGCCAGACCCGACGCGGTTCTGGATGGATCCGTTCGCTGACGAATCAACGCTCTGCCTGATAGCCAATGCCGTGGACCCGATTACCAAAGAAGGCTACGGCCTAGACCCGCGCTCGGTCGCCACGCGGGCTGAAGCTTATCTGAAGTTTACGGGACTTGCAGACACGGCCTTCTTCGGCCCGGAAGCCGAATTCTTCGTCTTTGATAACGTCAAGTTTCATAACGATCAGCACTCAGCCGGATACACTGTGGATTCGGACGAAGCGCACTGGAACACCGGGCGCGAGGCGGATGAGTTTAACGGCACAAATCTTGGCTATCGCATTCGCGCCAAAGAGGGCTATGTGCCTGTGCCTCCGACGGATTCCTTGAGCGACCTGCGCTCGGAGATTTCGCTCACGCTCGGAGAGGTCGGCATCAACGTCGAGTGCCACCATCACGAAGTCGCCACCGCCGGACAATGCGAGATAGACTTTCGTTTCTCAACTCTTCTGGGGACGGCTGACAATTTGCAGCTTTTTAAGTACGTCGTGCGCAACACGGCCTACAGCTACGGCAAGGCGGCGACCTTTATGCCCAAACCGCTCTATGGCGACAACGGCTCAGGCATGCACTGCCATCAATCGCTCTGGAAGGATGAAAAGCCGCTCTTTGCGGGCGACGGCTACGCGGGCTTGTCAGAGATGGCGCGCTTTTACATCGGCGGACTCTTGAAGCACGCGGCGGCCATCGTCGCTTTTGCAGCGCCGACGACCAACAGCTACAAGCGTCTGGTTCCC
>JACMLC010000640.1 GCA_014379795.1 Pyrinomonadaceae bacterium | reverse complement strand
GACTGGTTGCTCAGGTGAATGCGTATGTTTTTGCGCGCCGTATATGTTTTGGAAAAAGTCTTCTGGGCAAAGACGCTCGCTGTGGCGGACAAGAGAAAACACAGAGCCGCCAGAGTTAGGATGGCGCTTACTTTCTTGCTCCTGCATCGCATGTGGGGAAAGCGAATGTTCATCTCTGTCTGGTTCATCAATTCTTTAAATGCGCAGTCTTTAGTCAAAAGGGAGAAATAGCATCCATCATATTTAATCGCTTGCGAGGCGGGAGCGTGTATCACAAATCAGAGAACTCTTTCAGCAGATCCATCTTCTCGTTCAGCGCGTTGTTCAGCATCTCTTCCGAAATCTCGTCGTTCGGATTGCGTTGCAACTCTTCGAGATGAGCCAGCACGGCTTGGTCAATCATCTTCAGATTGCGCTCGAAGGCGTCGCGCATGTGCGGACTCCAGAGAGCTTTGCGCTGCTCGACGCGCTGGTTCCAGTATTCAATCGTCTGCTGCTGCTGCTTCATACGGTCATTGATATTGCCGGTGGCAACAAAAGTAGGGCTAGAGCCTTGCTGATTGCCAGCCTGTGCCGACGACGCATTCCCGCCCATCCGCGTGCCGCGTAGACCAAAGATGGTGAGCAGCGAAACGGCGATGGCGATGACCGCGACAGCCCCTGCCATTTGCGACAGGGAGAGTTCCCAGTGGCGATTGCGCAGACCCGAAAGCCAGCCAAACGCACGGTTCGCACGCGCCGTTTTGGCCGCAACCGGCTGGCGACGCGCGACAGGCTGGCTCTCAATCGTGTTGAGAATGCGCAGCCACAAAGCTTGCTCGTTGGGCGGCGCGTCGTATTCGCCTTGATGGTCGCGGCAAAAGCTGACGATGGAATCGAGTTCCCGGTGGTCGTTGTAGCAGGAGAGACATTCTTCGAGGTGCGCGCCGAGCGTCGCATGATCCGCGTCGCTCAAGGCTCCGTCGAGAAAGTCGCTGAGCAGTTCCTGACACTTATCGCAATTCATCTTACCTGTAACCTCTAACCGTTGGGGCGCGTCTATTAGTGTTAGCCATTACTAGAAAAGCCAGACGCGCGGTTTTTTCAAATCTTGACGAGCAACTTACTCGCTTTGGGGAAACTGTCTGTTTAAATCAGAGCGGCGGACGTGTTTTGAAGCTATGTGGCCTCGTTCTGTTGCCTGAGCAAACCACGTAATTTCATACGCGCCTTGTGCAGTTGCGATTTTGACGTGCCGACAGAGCAGCCGAGCATCCGTGCAATCTCTTCATGCTCGTGGCCTTCTATATCGTGCAGGATAAAGACTGTGCGATAACCCGGCGGCAGTTGCGTGATAGCTTTGTCGAGCGCGATGCGATCCACCACCGGCATCTGGTTCGGATTTTCCGTGCCGCGCACGACCTGCACGGGCGTATCGCCTTCATCGGTCGTTTGCTCAAGCTTGACGCTGCGCTTCCTGAAGTGCATCAAGACCTGATTGACCGTTAAGCGATGCAACCAAGTGGTAAAGGCCGATTCGCCGCGAAAGCTGCCGATTTTGCGAAAGAGCTGGATGAAGACCTCTTGCGTCAGGTCTTCAGCTTCGGAGACGTTGCCGGTCATGCGCAGGCAGAGTGAATAAACGCGGCGACTGTGACGTTGGTACAGCTCCTCGAAGGCTGGCATATCGCCTTCGGCAGCCCGTCGCGCCAGAGCGTGATCCGACGTTTGATTTGTCTCGGTTTCGGCTGCGCTCACGTGTCCGTCTGTTCGGG
Source organism: Pyrinomonadaceae bacterium (assembly GCA_014379795.1). Lineage (GTDB taxonomy): Bacteria > Acidobacteriota > Blastocatellia > Pyrinomonadales > Pyrinomonadaceae > JACMLC01. The sequence goes on along the minus strand of JACMLC010000640.1, from coordinate 2,477 downwards.
CGAGCAGCAGAAGATTTTTTTGAGCGTTGATCGCTTCCATACTGCCGGTTTACTGACACGCGCCGCGCCCGTTTGCCTGCCTGAAGCGCCGCCCGCCGTCAACCTTTCGTTTTGCTTGAACGTTGAAGCTGACAAGCAAGCTGTCTTACGTGCCTTGTGATGCGAAGCTGACTGCGCGTCGTTGCCTTGCCCGGCCTGAATGTTAAGCTTTTTCCTGCGTGACTTCAACGATTTCGGGAAATCCGAACCTGCTTTCAAGCCCAGTAGGTGCGATCCAGCGAGCGATAGCCGACTGCTTCGGCGACGTGCGCAGGAGCGATCTCTGCCTGCTTCTCTAAATCTGCGATGGTTCGGCTGACCTTTAAGATACGGTCATAGGCTCTGGCTGACAAGCCCAAACGCGTCATCGCGCTCTCTAAAAGCCGTTCCGCCTCCGTGTCAATCCGGCAATACTTGCGAATCAGGCGCGGCGTCATCTGCGCGTTTGCGAAAATATTATCCTGCTGAAGACGCTCGCGCTGCCGCTCTCTGGCCTGTATGACGCGCCCGCGTATCTCTGTTGAGCTTTCGCCTTCGGGCGTTGAGGCGTCTCCCCTCAGCTCTTTGAAACGGACTGCTGGCACGTCTATGTGTATGTCTATGCGGTCGAGCAGCGGGCCCGAGATGCGCCCGACATAACGCTGGATTTGCGGCGGCGTGCAGCGACATTCACGGGTCGGATCATTCCAGAAGCCGCAAGGACACGGATTCATCGCGCTGGCGAGCATGAACGAAGCAGGGAAAGTGAGCGACATCGCGGCGCGGCTGATTGTCACCTGCTGGTCTTCGAGCGGCTGGCGCAGGACTTCCAAAACACTGCGGTCAAACTCCGGCAGCTCGTCCAGAAAAAGCACGCCATGATGCGCCAGAGAGACTTCGCCCGGACGCGGAATCGCGCCGCCTCCGATTAAACCTGCATCGCTGATGGTGTGATGCGGCGAGCGAAAAGGCCTTTCAGTGACCAAGCCCGAACGCCCTGTCAGCCCCGCGACCGAATGAATCTTGGTCAGTTCCAGCGCGGCCTCGAATTCGAGCGGCGGCAGGATGGTCGGCAGCCGCTTGGCAAGCATCGTCTTGCCGGAGCCGGGTGGGCCAATCAGCAAAATATTATGGCTGCCCGCGCTCGCTACTTCCAAGGCGCGTTTGGCGGTCAACTGCCCGCGCACTTCGCGAAAGTCAACATGATAACGCTCCTGCGGTGAAAGGATTTCCGACGGCTCGACACGCAAGGGCGCGGGGCGTTTGTCAGGCGCGCCACGGAGCGCGCAGATTAACTCGACCGCACCGCGCAGGTCTGTCACAGGGTACACGTCAACGCCTCCGACCACAGCGGCTTCCGTCGCATTCTGTTCCGGCAAGAGCAGGTGCTTGATGCCTGCATCGCGCGCGCGAACGGCGATGGACAGCGCGCCGCGAATCGGGCGCACACGTCCATCCAGCGAAAGCTCGCCCACGCTCAAAGTGTCCGTCAGGTTTTCCACCTCTCCTAAATCACCGTTTGCGCCCAGGATGCCAAGCGCAATCGGCAAGTCAAAGCTCGCGCCTTCTTTGCGCACGTCCGCAGGCGCAAGATTGATCGTCGTTTTGTGAAAGGGAAAGAAGAAAGAGCTGTTGCCGATGGCCGCGCGAATGCGTTCTTTGGATTCGCGCACGGCGGCATCCGGCAATCCGACGATGGTCACAGAAGGCTGCGAATCGGATTCGCCTCGCGCGGGCGTCAAATCAACTTCGATGTCTACGAGGTCTGCGTCAATACCATAAACGGCTGCTGATTGCGTGCGGAAGAGCATGGTGAAGCTGCTCCTTGATACGAGGAAAGGAGTTTATAGAAGCGAGCCTGAACCCCTCAGCTCGCAGATTAAGCTAAAAAAAATGAGCGCGCTTTCAACTATCAAAAGCGCGCTCATGTTATCTCAGGTTCACGATAAAAGTGAACGCAAATTTTGTTGCAAGGCTTACCGGCTGCTGCGGCGCTTGGCGCGAGAGTTGGTATTATTCGCCGCCGTCGCGGGCATTCTGATCTCGCGTCCGGCTGCCAGCTCTGCGTCTACCGAAGGCACGCCGTTGAGCTTCGCCAGCTCATCTGCCGCGACGTTATAACGCGCAGCGATCTTGGTAATCGTGTCGCCCTTGCCAGCCTTCACTGATTTCAGGCTGCTCGTCGCAGAAGATTTGGCGCGAACCAATGCCACGTTGCGCACAGAGTTGCTCGGGACGACCAGCTTATTGGTTGCGCTCAAATCCGCGCCGCCGTTCATCGCTTGGATCTGTGCGACGCTGAGGCCGGTGCGATTCGCGACCGCTTGCAGGTCTTCGCCGGGCGTGATCGAGATCACGCGCGCCGATTCGCGACGGTCAGACGGAATGCGCTTCAAGACCGCGACGAACTGTTTGGATCTTCCGGCGGGCACGCGCAGATGGTACCTCTCGCCGCGCGG
>JACMLC010000639.1 GCA_014379795.1 Pyrinomonadaceae bacterium | reverse complement strand
GCGTTGGGGTTTGGTAATTCCGTTCATGCGGTTTAGAATCTGTGTGACTACGGTCATCAGCCAATTCTCCTTGGGCGTGCGTTTGGTCACACACATCTAAGCGGGAATTGGCTTTTCTGTCAAAAACTGTCCGAACTATTGATCTTTAAAAGGAAAAACAAAATGTCCAGTCCTCCGTCGCCGCCTCCGGGTATGACCGCCGGAATGCCTCCCGGCCCGCCTCTCGCGCAGGGCAAACAGCCCGCCGGAGGAATGCCGCCGCCACCGGGAATGCCTATGGGCAAGCCCGGCATGCCCCACAAAAAGATGAGCGCGCGTCCATACATCGGTCGCGCCTTGAGGCTGCTTGGCAATCACAAATTGCTGACCACGCTCGTCATGCTGCTCTCGCTGCTGGTGACTCTGTTTCCCTTTATCGTCAGCGTGGCCTTTTCCGGCATCTTTCAAATTTTAGGGCCGCAGGCGGGGCCAAAGCCTCCGGGCGCGTCTGGGACAAGCGCGCCGGGAACCGGCGGCAGCCTCTGGGATTTGTCCGCGCCGCTCTTTGGCAAGACGGACACAAGCTGGCTGGCGGATTACGGTCTGAGCTGGATAGCCACGCCGCTCACTTTAAAGACGGTACTCATCGTCTGGGCCAGCGCGCTGGTGCTCTCGCAGATTTTAGGATTCGTGCGCGCGTATGTCGTCGCGCATCTCGAAGAGAGATTGCTGACCGGACTCAGACAGGAAATTTACGATCACCTGCAATCGCTCTCTTTAGACTTTTTCACGGGCGGGCAGACCGGCGCGTTGATGCAGCGTGTGCTATCGGAAGCGGCGGGCGTGCAGCGACTCTTAACACAGGCTCTGATTTATCCGGCGGTTGATTTCATCGTTCTCATTATCGTTCTCGTCTATCTCTTTGCGTTGAGCTGGCAGATGACGCTCGTCTCGTTCGTGCTCGCGCCCGCAGTCATTTTGATGTTCAAGTACACGAGCGGCAAGATGCAGCAGGCCGCGCGGGGCATGGCGATGAGCGGGCGCGAGCTGGGCGCGGAGTTGGAAGAGACCATCAGCGGCATGGCCGACATCCAAATCTTTAACGCGCAGGCAAAGCGCAGTGAGCGTTTCCGCGAAGCCTCTAAAAACGCGGCCAAGCACAGCGTAGGCATGATGGCATGGATGGGTTTTAGCAACAGCGGCGCGCAAATCTTTATCGCCCTCAGCACGGCCATCGTCCTTGTCGTAGGCATTATCTATCACCCGCAATTCGGCTTGACTCTGGCCGCCGTCATCGCCTTTGTACAGATGACGCCGCAGATGTTCGGCGTCGTTCAGAGGTTTATCGCAACCTATACGATGTACAACTCGCTCGTGCCGAACGTGGTCTCGACGTATGAATTACTCGACACCAAGCCGACGGTCAAAGAGAAGCCGGGCGCGAAAGACATCGGCGAAGTTCACGGCGACATCAGCTTCGAGAAGGTCGTGTTTGGCTATTCGCCGATGCAAAAGGTTCTGGATGAGATGAGCTTTAACATCAAAGAAGGCGAGACCGTTTCGTTCGTCGGGCCGATCGGTTGCGGCAAATCCACGATCATGAATTTGCTGCTCCGCTTTCTAGACCCCGAGGCGGGACGCATTACGCTTGAAGGAAAAGATATTACGGATGCCACGCTCAACTCCCTGCGCAAGCAGGTTTCAAAGCTCTCGCAGTTTCCGTTCTTCTTAAAAACCACTATCCGCGACAACATACGGCTTAGCAAGTCGGACGCCACCGATGCCGAAATCGAAGAAGCCTGCGAGCTGGCGCACATACACGACATCATTGTTGACCCGAAGCGAATGCCGAAAGGCTATGACACGGTCGTTGACACACAGGTTCCGTCCGGCGGGCAAAAGCGTCTGATAGCTCTTGCTCGCTGCCTGTTGCGGAGGCCGGAAGTGTTGTTGCTCGACGAGCCAACCGAGAACTTGGACGCAGACCAGCGCAATCGCTTGATTCAGGTGATACGCGAGTACGCGCAAGGGCCGAATCGCCGCACCTGTCTGGTCATCAGCCATGATTTAAATTTCGTCGCAGCCGTCTCAGACCGCATCATCGTCCTCAATCAAGGCCGCGTCGCGGACGAAGGCACGCATGACGAGCTGGTCAAAAAGGAAGGTCTCTACAAGACTCTGTACGAATTGAAGAACGTAGACCCGGCGCTCCTCCGCACGCGCACGGGCAACGGCGGCACAGGTGGCGGCCCACCCGCCGGAGCGAAAATGCGCGGGATGCCGCCGCCGGGAATGGCGATGCCGAGATAAAAGCAAAAGGGAAAGAGGGAAACAGGTTAAAAGGGGAAGTGGGAAAGAATAGGGATTTATTTGTTGTCGGGAAATTTAACCTTGTCATAGATTTCTGCGAGGGCGAGAGTGCAGGCGATTGAAGTTAGCTCGATGCTGTCTTCCATCCGGTTTGTTTCTGAGAGTAGCCAGCGATTATCCGGTTGCCGCGCGAAATGCTCGACATGCAGCTTGTCTTGCGCGATTAGCACGTATTCTTTGAAAGATTCCAGCGTGCGATACTGCTCAAACTTTCCGCCACGATCATATCCCTGCGTTGATTCTGAAAGCACCTCGACGATCACGTTCGGATTTATCAACGTATCCATCTGCGCATCACTGAACTGAGATTCACCGCAGACGACGATGACATCAGGATAAGTGTAAAGCCCTGCCGGATTGACCTTCACGCGCATGTCCGTTGAATAGACTGAGCAATCTCGCTTTTTTAGCTGAGTTGCAAGTTGAAGTACCAGATTGGTCACAATCAGAACGTGCTGCCCGCTTGCGCCCGACATCGCAAAAATCTCGCCGTTAAAATACTCGCTCTTGTATTCTGCCGCGCGTTCAAGGGCTAAATATTCTTCAGGCGTGTAATGGGTCTTGGGTTGTGTGGACATAACCTTCAAGAGCTAACTCATGCCGGGTCATTATACTACTCCGACTTACTTTTGCGCGTCCTGATTACGCATCGCGATG
>JACMLC010000638.1 GCA_014379795.1 Pyrinomonadaceae bacterium | reverse complement strand
GGAACGGCGCGAGCGCATCGCGCCCGAGCAGGATGGGCGCGCCCCTCTCGCTTGAAATCAAATCCGTCGGCACGCGGCGCAATTCAAGTTCGCCGATCATGATGGTGGCAGGCGCGATGCGTCGAGCCGCGACCTGTCCGCCGCCTAAGTCTCGCACGCCGTTTCGCTCTCGGCCCGCGCGTGGGACAAGGCCGAGCGCACGCGCGCCTTCATCATTAACCGCGAGGCCAAAGCCTGAGCCTGTGTCTATCAACGCGCGCCGCCCGCCTTCAAGCGTGACGAATGGCCGCTTGCTGCCAGCCTGAAAAACCCACGGCACGACCGCTCCGCCGGGCGTCGCATCGCTCGTCCTGACGGGATTCGTGCGCGGGTCGAACGCGCTAATCTCACCCTTCGGCAAGTCAATGACGTAGCCCAATGGCGCAAAGCTTTCGGTCGGGTCAAGCACGCCGTCTATGTCCGGCGGAAGTCCGCCGGTGACGATGACGGACGCGTGCGCGGGCAGCAGATTGTCTTGATAGCCAATCGCCAACTCGCGCAAAGTAGCTTCACGTCCGGAACCGTTGCTGGCTCCGCTCAGGCCGCTGATGCTGACCGTAGAATCGCGCTTAATCGCCACTCTCGCTTCGCGCGCGACACGCTCTGAGAGAATCGTCGCACCCGCGCCAGTGTCTATGGCGAAGGTGTATGCGCCCGCGCCGTTGACCCAGGTCTTGACCAGCAACCCGCGCCCTTCGACTTCCCTGAAGCTGGCGGGAGCAGGAACGGCACGCCTCGCAGAGCCGAAATAGTTACGGGCAGCTCCGTAACCATACGAAGCTGCCCATGCTGCGAGAGTGACGAGAGCGACTGCGACAAACGCTTTTGTCTTAAAGACACGTCTCATCTTTATTCTTTTGAGTTAGCGACGCGGACTACGTTTGCGCAGCTTGTAGGTGTAGAGCGCAGAACCGCCAGCGCCTGCCAGACCACCGATGAGCGCGCCCTTCTTGCCGCCGATCAGGCCGCCGATCACTGCGCCGCCGCCAGTGCCCATCGCCACCGTTAGCTTGTCACGATGCTTCTGCCAGAAAGAACGCTTCTTCGGCTGCTCATAGTCATAATAAGCTCTGCGCGAATTGTTGCCGCCTCTGGAAACGCGTCTTGAGCGACCATTGTTTTGATAAACAACCGGAGTCGTCTTGCGCTGTTGATTGGCGGTCAGATAGTCTGCCTGAGTTCCACGTCTTTCTTGAGCGGCAAGAAAGCCTTCCTCAAAGCCATCGCGGTAAGCCGCTTGATCGCCTGTCAGGCTGGCATTAGCCAATTCCTGATTGGCAAGCGGCGCGCCCGTCACCTGTGTTTGCGCAGGCACGGCGGCAGTGCCGACCGTCGTCTCCGCAGTCTTTGCTGTTCCGGGGCGCATGACAAAAGCGCCGACTGATCCACCCAGCAGGGCTGCGATTAAAGCAACCGGTAAAATTCTCTTTAATGGGTTCATCTCTTAAGCTTCTCCTTCTGCTTTTTACCACGCGCCTCTCTTTGGGGCGGGTGTTTCGCTGTAAGTAATGGCAAGTCGCGTTCCTTTCCGCCTTACAACTGCGTGAGAAAAGCCGATAGAAGCTTAAAAGCAAGGGTTTACGCTGGCTGGCATAGCGTAAATCAAGCGATTGCAATCAAAAAATAATATCGCCTGCGATTTTGTAAATAGCTTGCGCCTGAACGAGCGTATTCGATATGGACAGGCGCGCACACGATATGCTCAACGCCTGTTCCAAACTGTACATCCGCTATGTTTGAAAAAGCATCTTAGTGCTGCTCATTCGTCGGTGTTAATATAGCCTGCGAATGAGCCGGTTAAATTTTATCGAGGATTAATCAGAATGAATCAATCTCCATTTCAGAACCAGCCGCAAGGGTGGCAGCCCGAAGGCGGTTGGAACAGCCTACAGGCGCAGACTGCGGCTGTGGCAAGCGTCTCCGAGCGCATGGGATTTATACGCAAGGTGTACGCGCTCTTTTTTGTAGGGATACTGTTTGCGATTGGCGGCGTGGCGTTGGGCTTTGTCTATCCGCCGCTGATGATAGCGGTCGCGCAGCATCCTTTTATCGCGTTGATGGTATTGATTGTCGGCGTCATCGGAGCGCAGGCCGTGCGTCATGTGCCGGGACTTAACCTGTTCGCCTTTTTCGGTTTTACGGCCTTGTCGGGCGCGATTATGTCGCCGCTGCTGTACATCGTGAGCCAGACCAACCCGAACTCTATCTGGCAAGCGGGAATTTTGACGGTCGGCATTTTCGGCGGCCTGACGGCTTACGTCTTTATCTCAAAGCGCGATTTCAGCTTTATGCGCGGAATGGTAACGACCGGCCTGATAGTGGTCGTGCTGGCAGTCCTGCTTAATATGTTCATCGCTTCCAGCGCGCTCGGATTTGCAGTCGCGGTGGCCTCGTTGCTCCTGTTCTCAGGCTTCGTGCTCTACGACACGTCGAACATCATTCGCCGCTACCCGACCAACGAATACATCGCGGGCGCGATGGATCTGTATCTGGACGCTTTCAATATCTTCCTCGCCCTGCTGCGCATCCTGAACGCGGGCAAGCGATAAGAGTTCGTTAAGCGAAGAGAGAAATAAACTAAAAATTAAGAGCGGCGGATAGCTTCAAAGCTTCTGCCGCTTTTTCTTATTTCAACTGTTTACAATTTCCAATGCTTATGGAGTATGCTCTCGCCATTAGCGAGAGCATCATTAAGCAATAGTTCGGACAGTTTTTGACAGAAAAGCCAATTCCCGCTTAGATGTGTGTGACCAAACGCACGCCCAAGGAGAATTGGCTGATGACCGTAGTCACACAGATTCTAAACCGCATGAACGGAATTACCAAACCCCAACGC
>JACMLC010000637.1 GCA_014379795.1 Pyrinomonadaceae bacterium | reverse complement strand
GATGACGGCCATCATCCAGCAGTACACGCAGGAAGCTGGCCTGCGCCAGCTTGAGCGCGAGATCGGCACGATCTGTCGCAAGGTCGCGCGCCGCATCGCGGAAGGCCACGCGGCTTCGGCTCGCGTCACGCTCAAAAACCTGCACGAGTTCCTGCGTGCCCCGAAGATTATGCCGGACGAGATTCTGAAGAAAGATCAAATCGGAGTGGCGACCGGCCTCGCATGGACGGCTGTCGGCGGCGACGTGCTGTTTATCGAAGCCCTGCGGATGAAGGGCAAGGGCAATCTGGTCTTGACCGGGCAGCTTGGCGAAGTGATGCGCGAGTCCGCGCAGGCGGCCTATTCCTATGCCAAGTCGCGCGCCAAAGAGCTTGAGATTAACGAAGACGATTTCATCAACTACGACCTGCACATACACATCCCGGAAGGCGCGATTCCGAAAGACGGCCCTTCGGCTGGCATCACGCTGGCAACTGCGATGGTCTCCGCGCTCTCGCAGCGTGCGATTCGCAAAGATGTGGCGATGACGGGCGAGATTACCCTGCGCGGAAACGTCTTGCCGGTCGGCGGAGTCAAGGAAAAAGTCTTGGCGGCGCGGCGCGCCCGTGTTAATACGATTATCCTGCCGCAGCAAAACCGGCGCGACATGGACGAAGTCCCGAAAGAGCCTTTTAAGGACATTCAATTCGTTTTTGTGGACAATGTGAGGCAGGTTTTCCGTGAAGCCCTGAAGGAAAAAGCCGCTCCGCAAGCCCCTTCCGGGACGCGCCCGGCGCGTGTCCCGCAGGCGGCTTCAGGCAGGAGCGGCAAGGAGGCCGTTCTCTAATTATTTCAACAGTTAGAGACGCTGAACATTTCCTGAAAATGCTGCTAAACGGACGCAACCCAAAAGCGTTCTCAAAGCATCTTTATATACAGGCGAAGGGGTTTTTAGTGGAATTTTTAACCGCTTCGCTTTATAGTTTGTAAGAGGGGATTGTTTGACACACCCAAGACCGTATGATAACCTCCGCGACCTGTTGGCTCCGTCAAATTAGAGTCGAATTTCCCCCTCCACGAGGAGCCTAGTTCAAACAGGAACTTTTAATTAAGCCTCGCGTTGTAAGTAATGGTGCCGCTCGTGCGGCCTCCGTAGGGAAAGAGGCCGCCGTCGTGGATGTGCCCTGAACCTCGTATTTATTAAAGGAGACGACGAATTGATGAAAACGAGCATCCCCCGCTTAATCGCCTGCGCACTCATTTTATTTGCGCTCATCGCCCCCACTGCCGTTATCAACGCACAGACTTCAGGCTCATCCGCCCGTTATATTTCAAATGAGGTTGAGAAGCTGGACGGACGTGTCACTCAAGTCATCAATAAGGCTGAAGACCATTTCCGCAAAGGCAAGTTAAATCTTGATGATAGCAAGCGGGAACAGGCGCGCGATGAATTCGACAAAGCGGTGGACTCCGTTCTCGAATCGGGAATGGACGTTCGTGCCAGCAATCGTCTGCAAACTTTCTATCTGGAGTTGATCGAACGCATCTATCGCCTCGAAGTTCCGCAGCAGCAGATTACTCCGCAATCCCATTCACCGTTTACGCAGGTCGCACAGACTTCACCGTCTACGACCGGCAACGGGCGTTTACAGGTACAGGACGGCGGACAGCAAGACCCGCATCAGGTCGGTTTCCGCGAGCAGAAATTCGAGCCGTCGCCGCTTGATGAATTAAGCAAGCTGGTGCTCGATCCCGAAGAGCAGAACGTCTCTCCGGGCGCGCTTAGCGATCTGGAATTGGCTAAGAACGCGGTGGACTTTGGCTTCAACACAAATCCGCTGATTCAGCAATACATCAATTACTATCAGGGTCGCGGTCGTTCGACGATGGAGAACGGCATCCGCCGCTCAGGCCAGTTTATGAAGATGGCGCGCAAGATTTTCCGCGAGGAAGGCGTGCCCGAAGACATCGTCTGGCTCGGTCAGGTGGAAAGCTCCTGGCGTCCGCGTGCGCAAAGCTGGGCTGCGGCTTCCGGTCTCTGGCAGTTTATTCCGGGAACAGGCTCGCGCTTTGGCCTGCGCCAGACGGCTTGGGTTGACGAGCGCAATGGTTATGAGAAGGCGACGCGCGCTTCCGCCAAGTACCTGAAGTTTCTTGCCAATCGTTACAACGGCAACTGGGAACTGGCGATGGCCGCTTACAACACGGGCGAAGGCAACATTGACCGCGCCATCTCGCGTGCCGGTTCGTCAAACTTCTGGGTCATCTATCCTTATATTGCGCAGGAGACGCGCAACTACGTGCCGAACATTCTGGCGACGATTTTGATTGCGAAGAATCCTGACAAGTACGGCTTTAAGAACATTCGCCCGGACGCGCCGCTCTCTTACGACGTGGTCGAAGTGCAAGGCGCGACGAGCCTGCAATTGATTGCCGACGCGACCGACACGAGCGTTGATTACATTCGCAGTCTCAATCCCGAACTCAGGCGCGACATCACGCCGCGCGGCGAGAGGTATCACCTGCGCGTGCCTGCCGGAAGATCCAAACAGTTCGTCGCGGTCTTGAAGCGCATTCCGTCTGACCGCCGCGAATCGGCGCGCGTGATTTCAATCACGCCCGGCGAAGACCTGCAAGCGGTCGCGAATCGCACCGGCCTCAGCGTCGCACAGATTCAAGCGATGAACGGCGGCGCGGATTTGAGCGCAACCAACAAGCTGGTCGTCCCGAACAACTCTGTGCGCAACGTAGCATTGGTTCGCGCTAAATCTTCTGCGACGAGCAGCCTGAAATCGGTGAAGGCCGGCAAGGGCGACACGGTTGCCAAGATCGCTGCGCGTTACAACGTCGCGGCGGATGAGCTGGCGAAGCTCAACGGCGTGCCTTCGGTTGACGCGGAACTGGCAGCCGGACGCGAGATCAAAATGCCTTCAACGGCGACGAATAATACCAACTCTCGCTCGCGCCGTCGCAGCGGGCGGTAAGTCTTGCAACAAAATTTGCGTTCACTTTTATGGTGAACCTGAGATAACATGAGCGCGCTTTCGACTATCGAAAGCGCGCTCATTTTTTTTAGCTTAATCTGTGAGCTGAGGGGTTCAGG